>DATHGE010000340.1:0-3951 GCA_035317805.1 Flavobacterium sp.
CTCGTATTGCCAATGCGCTTTTACGCCGCGTTCGCGATTTCGCCCAAATCAAAGGCAATGGAAAGATCGACATCGAAATCGCACGCTATTCGCTCAAGGCACTCAACGTGGATGCGCATGGGCTCGACGAAATGGACAATAAAATCCTCACCACGATTATCGACAAATTCAAGGGCGGTCCGGTCGGGTTGTCCACTTTGGCGACCGCCGTTTCCGAAAGCAGCGAAACCATCGAGGAAGTCTACGAACCATTTCTCATCCAGGAAGGTTTCATCATGAGAACGCCACGAGGACGTGAAGTCACCGAAAAAGCCTATAAGCATCTGGGAAAAATCAACACCAATATCCAAGGTGGGCTTTTCTAAGAAATACATTGCAAATGCTGCACTGTTGGGATTATTTTTTGTAATCAACGGCGTACTTTTCGTCCGCTATTTTGTCCCGAATATTGAAAAAGCGAACAACATCGACCAACTCGAAAATGCATTGCTTCAGGTGAAAGAAACCATCCCCGGGGCATCAAAAGTCTATTTCCTCACTGAAAAAAATATTAAAGACAATCCTGAAATTTATTACAAAACGCAATTTTCGCTGGCTCCAGGAGTGCTTATCGCAGAGAAATACGAAAATATCCCGAATGGGAGCTATATGCTACAGGTTCACGACAAAAAAATTAAGGATGAAATCCTACCCAAATATCCAGGGACAATCGATATATCTGTAAATGAAAACGATTATTTCCAAATCGTACTGCTAAAGAAAGACTAATGATTTTATTTGCTGTATTATTGGGAATTATCGCATCCTGGTTGCTGATTGACAAAAAAACCGCAATCACGAATGCCGTTTTAAAAGGCACTTTGGCTTTCTGTTTTACGCTTTCTATACTGTCGTTCTTTTTCGTCCTTTTTCTTTTCGCAAAAATTAATTTCCTTATTTTCAATGCAGCCTTTGTGCTGGCTCCGTTAATCTACATTGTGATTGAGATTCGAAAATCCGGAAAACGCGCATTTGCATCTATAAAAATTACGCAAATTTCAACACTTTTTTTATTGGTCGCCCTCGCCGGGCTTTTACTATTTTCCAAAACGTTCTTTGAAAATTCTATCCGTTGGGGCGATTGGGATGCGTGGGCAATCTGGTCGCAGCATGGACTTTTTTTAACCGACAGTTCATTGTTCGCCAACCTCTTCACCCAGGATATCGCCTGGACGCACCCCGATTATCCGCTCATGCTGCCATCATTGAATGCGATGTTCTGGAAATCATTCGGATCCCAATCGGCTTTTGTACCCGCCGTCCTGGGATACAGCATCGCAATGGCGTTGGTGCTTTTGATATTATCATCCTTTTTCGAAAGGAAATTTGTCTTTTCCGGATTGTTTGTCTTTCTATTGCTTACCGCTACATCCGTGCTTTTCCCATTTGCCGCGACACAGCAGGCAGATACTTTTCTCGCGCTTTTCCTTTTAATCCCGATCGTTTTATGCAACCACCTCGAAGCTAATAAATCGGCACTTTTGGTTACCCTTATCGGATTTTTTGCCGCAACATCCGCCTGGATTAAAAATGAAGGATTGGTGTTTTTCGTCCTTTTTGCTTTTTGCTTTTCGGTAAAATACTTCAGGCAGGCTTTTCTGCTTCGAAATTTCTTTCTTGGTGCGATTTTTCCGATAGTAGTACTGATGGTGTTCAAATTTAACTATGCGCCTCCGGGTGATCTGTTCGCCAACAATGATTATCACGCCAAGCTGTTCGATGCGGGCAGGTACAAAATAATCCGGGATTTTGCACGCCAATATCTCACAGAAAATTGTCAGTTCCTGCTTTACATAATGGGCGGCATACTCGTGCTCCATTACAAATTCTATCTTTCTTTTGCCTTTATTGTCATTTTCGGACTCGCCGCTTCCTATTTCTTTATTTATGTCATCACGCCAAACGACCTCAATTGGCACTTATCAACCTCATTTTACCGATTGGTCCACCAACTGTTCCCTGTTTTATTGTATTCCATTTTCTTCTCTGCAAGCGAAAAATGGCCCGTTATATTGTCTGTCGCTTCAAAAGTGAAAACAAAATTTTCTAATCTTCAAAAACGCTATCCTTAAATTTTATTTTGGGCGTTACCCTGCGGGTCGGGCTTTCGGCTTTATCTTTTTCGTGCCTCAAAAGGATACCGCCTCAATCCCTAACGCACAGTCTAACTTCACGTATCTCCGCTACTTCGTACATCTCTGTGATACAAAAAAGAATACTTCTATCTTTGCACAAAATGACCAACAAGGAAACATACACACAATTCATCAAGTCCGAAGCCAAACGCCTCGGTTTCCTGTCCTGCGGTATTTCCAAAGCGGGTTTCCTCGAAGCCGAAGCGCCGCGACTCGAAATCTGGCTCAACAAGCAAATGCACGGTCAGATGTCCTACATGGAAAACCATTTCGACAAACGCCTCGACCCAACTTTGTTAGTCGATGGCGCCAAAAGTGTGATTTCCCTGTTACTCAACTATTATCCTTCGGAAACCCAAAATGAAGATTCGTACAAAATCTCCAAATATGCCTACGGCCAGGATTACCATTTTGTCATCAAGGAAAAATTAAGGGAATTGCTGTTTTCGATACAAAACGAAATTGGCGAAGTTTCCGGACGTGCCTTCGTAGATTCGGCGCCCGTGCTCGACAAAGCCTGGGCGGCCAAAAGCGGACTCGGCTGGATCGGTAAGAATTCAAACCTGCTCACACAAAAAACCGGCTCATTCTATTTTATCGCTGAACTCGTCGTTGATCTCGACCTTGAATACGACCACGCCGTAACCGACCATTGCGGTTCCTGCACCGCCTGTCTCGACGCCTGCCCGACCGAAGCGATCGTTGCGCCTTATGTTGTCGACGGCAGCAAATGCATTTCCTATTTCACGATCGAACTCAAGGAAAATATCCCCACAGAGATGAAAGGCAAATTCGACGACTGGGCTTTCGGATGCGACATCTGCCAGGACGTCTGCCCGTGGAACCGGTTTTCCAAACCGCACTCAGAACCGCTTTTCAACCCGAATCCCGAATTGCTTTCGATGTCCAAAAAAGACTGGGAAGAAATCACCGGGGAAACATTTAAAGCAGTCTTTAAAAATTCCGCCGTGAAAAGGACGAAGTATGAAGGCCTTAACCGCAACATCGATTTTCTCAAGACATAGATTTCGCAGCGCGCATTATTCACAAACATTTAAACCCTGATTACAAATCACTTTTGTGTCAAAAATTCAAAGAGAAAATTTTTGACACAAAAATTGTGTGAAATTTTCAAAATAAAAAAAATTCACACAACCGCGATTTTGGATTGTTTTAAAAAAAGTTATTGCCAAAACAATTGCTTCAAAAGTTTCCTTTTTAAATCGAGAACTTTACCTTTGCAAGTCGGAATAAAATCCACGTACAATGAACAGAAATAGCAAAAGAAGAGAAGCATTATTATACCACGCCAAACCGACACCAGGAAAAATACAGGTTGTCCCAACAAAAAAATACGCCACGCAGAGAGATTTGTCATTGGCCTATTCGCCGGGTGTTGCCGAACCTTGCCTCGAAATTGCAAAAGATGTAAATAACGTCTATAAGTATACCGCTAAAGGGAATCTCGTTGCGGTAATCACGAATGGAACGGCAGTTCTGGGATTGGGCGACATCGGCCCCGAAGCGTCCAAACCCGTGATGGAAGGGAAGGCATTGCTGTTTAAGATTTTCGCCGACATCGATGTTTTCGACATCGAAATCGACACCAAAGACATCGACGCGTTTGTAGAAACCGTAAAAAATATCTCGCCCACTTTCGGCGGAATCAACCTTGAGGACATCAAGGCGCCTGAATCTTTCGAAATTGAAAGACGCTTGGTCGAGGAACTCAATATTCCGGTCATGCACGATGACCAGCACGGAACTGCGATTATTT
>DATHGE010000341.1:0-2258 GCA_035317805.1 Flavobacterium sp.
CTCAGGAAATCGTATCCGTAGAAATGCCTGAAATTATTAGTCATGCTGTAGCCATAGCCGCCGAGTACAAAATCAAAAAACTGGCTGCTCTTTCCGCCGATGGCAAATCCGGCTTCGGCCTGGAATTTCAAGGTAGCGTGCCTGAATAAGGTACGCGCCAATCCGACATCCGCCTTAGCGATAGAGAAACGCTCAAAAGTATTGGTATAATCAGAAGAGAACAGGTAGGATTGGAAATCCCCGTTAAAGTACCAGCCGTGTCTCGGAAAATATTTATTGTCGAACGAGTCGTATTTCAAATACCCAAAAACACTCGCATAATTGCTGTCTTCAAAAACAGAGGTCGTATTCTGCAGGGTTTTCGATTTTACTTTGATGCGCTTCAATTCCAGTCCGGCACCGATTAAGAATTTTTGTACGAAAATCGTCTGGATGTAAGCCTGGTTGGTAAAATCCGAATAATCGATATTGATGGTCTTGAGCCCGTAAAGCGCCAATAACTTTCCATCGTTAAAATCGGTTTCAACATTGCGGTTGAAGCGGTTGTATTTGGATTTTAATCCGAAGCTGATGTAAAATCCGTTATCGATATAATAATCCAGATTGTACCTGAAATTATCGCCAAGGATCAGATCTGCCGAAACAATGTCATTCTTGAAAAATGTTTTCTTTTGTGTCAGGTTGACCAAAATAGCGCTCTTATACAGGCCATCGTAATGCAGGCCGAATTTCAAAAAGGTCGTGGTTGGATTTTCGATAAGGTTCAGGTGCAACTCATCGTCATCATTCTCATTTTTCTTGATCGTATAGCTGATGTCACTGAAATTCTGCGTTGCCGTCACATTGTTGATGCCTTGGGTCAGGTTGTCGTATGTGATTTTCGAATCTTGCTTGAACCGCAGTTTCCCAATGACATAAGACCTTGTGTAATTGTCAAGCGGATTGATATAAATGCTTTTGATGTGCAGCGTATCGACGACGACTTTCGGGTATTTCTTCGGCACATTCGTACTGTCGCCCAGCAGTTTGATCTTGTCGTAAACCGCATAAGCCGCCTCTTCGCCTTTTTTGATAATTTCCTGGCCCTGGTCGAAAGAGATAACGCCATAATTGCTGATGTCCGGCTTGATGTAAATGTCGGTGTGCCTGATTTTCCGCTTCATTTTATCAATCATCTGAAGGTTGGAAATCTGCACCAGAATCCGCGTCGCATCCTTAAGCGACTTCCGGTCTTTCAGATCGTCCTGAACATCCACGCCGATAATGATGTCGGCGCCGAGTTTCTTGATTTCTTCCACGGGATAATTGTTCGTCACACCGCCGTCAACGAGCAACCTGCCGTCAATATTTACCGGAGAAAACAAGGTCGGGAATGCGCCGCTGGCCAGCATCGCCTGTGCCAGATAGCCTTTGTTGAGCAACACTTCCTCGCCGGTTTCGATATCGGTTGCGATGCATAAAAACGGAATCGGAAGCTTGTTGAAATCACGAATGCCGCGCACCTTATAAGTCAGTTTATTGAGCAGGTTGTAATTGTACATCCCGCGTGACAATGCGGTCGGAATCCCAATGCGCAGTTTATTGAATGGCAGCGTAAAGGCATACAATTCGTCATTCTTTTTTTCGTAAAATGTTTTGGAAGCGCGTGGAATAAAATCACTGAGCAAGGCATCGAAGTCGGTTTCCTGAAAGATCGAGTCGATTTGCGTGGCGTTATAACCGGAAGCATACAAACCACCGACAATCGCACCCATGCTGGTCCCGCCGATGAAATCAATCTTCACGCCGGCCTTTTCGAGCACTTTCAAAACGCCGATATGCGCAAATCCTTTCGCACCGCCGCCGCTTAGGACGAGCCCGATCTTTGGCCTTTTGGTTTTGGTGGAATCCTGTGAAAAAGCTGTGGAGGAAAAAAGAAGCAGGAAGCAAAAAACAAGAAATGCAAAACGTTTCAACCCCGAAAAAGGCGAAAACAGCAAAAGGCTCTTTGGGAAACCTTTATCACTCTGCGCCTGATTTTTCTTCATTTATTCCTGGGGTTTAATGTCGCTGTAAAAGTCGGTAATTTTTTTGGCTTTTGAAACACCAACGACCGCCGAAATTTCGCTTTCTGTCGCCAATTTGAGTCGTTTCACCGATTTAAAATGCGTAATGAGCGTGGTCATCGTTTTTTCACCTATTCCGGGAATGCTTTCCACCGAAGAATTGAGCGCCGTTTTGCTTCGCTTGTCACGGTGGAATGTGATTCCGAAACGGTG
>DATHGE010000342.1:0-28050 GCA_035317805.1 Flavobacterium sp.
AGCTGGTTTGTGGAGCGCAACCAGGAAAAACTGAAGAATGACGTCATTTTAATTTCCGATACGGGAATGATTTCGAACCAGCAACCGTCGATTACGACCGGCCTGCGCGGCTTGAGCTATGTAGAAGTGGAAGTGACCGGCGCGAACCGCGACCTGCATTCGGGATTGTACGGCGGTGCCGTGGCGAATCCGATCAATGTATTGGCCAAGATGATCGCTTCGCTGCACGACGAGAACAACCACATCACGATTCCTGGATTTTATGACAAGGTCCAGGAATTATCAACAGCAGAAAGGGCCGAAATGGCCAAGGCGCCGTTCAATTTAGACGATTACAAAAAGGCATTAGACCTGAACGATGTTTATGGCGAGAAAGGTTATGTGACCAACGAACGCAATTCGATCAGGCCGACATTGGACGTAAATGGAATCTGGGGCGGCTATACCGGCGAAGGCGCCAAAACCGTCATTGCAAGCAAGGCTTTTGCCAAGATTTCGATGCGTCTCGTTCCGAACCAGGATTGGGAGGAAATCACCAAACTGTTTACCAGATATTTTGAAAGCATCGCGCCAAGCGGCGTAACCGTAAAAGTGAAACCGCACCATGGCGGGCAGGGTTATGTGACACCGATCGACAGCATCGGTTACCAGGCCGCGAATAAGGCGTATACCGAAACCTTTGGCGTTCCGGCGATTCCGGTGCGCTCGGGTGGAAGCATCCCGATTGTAGCACTGTTTGAGAAGGAATTGAAAAGCAAGACGATATTGATGGGATTTGGTTTGGACAGCGATGCGATCCATTCCCCAAATGAACATTTTGGAATCTTTAACTATTTAAAAGGAATTGAGACAATACCCCTTTTTTATAAATATTTTGTGGAACTGTCTAAAAAATAGCGATTTAAAATTTTACCTTTAAGAAATTAAGGTTCATTAGGCAACTTGTGAACCTTTTTTTTGCTTTTATTTTTTGGCGTTGCCTTCGGCCCGGGCTGTCCGCAGTGCGCGGCACTTCGCTTCCATCCCTAACGCTGGCATCCTAAGATATTACTTCTTATTTTTTTCCTCGATCCATTTCGACATATATTTGGTGCCGGCATTCTGATGGTGCTGCAGCATCGCACCGATGAAATTATCCTGCCTGAATTCGGTAAGGTTGCTTTGGATGATTAAAATCTGCCTGATAAAATCTTCTGCGAAAAGCGATTTGGAATACCGTTGGTTTACGATCGTGATTCCGTTGTTTTGTGCTCGTTTCCAAAGGTTTTCATCAGTGTATAATGTTACGGCGTGGGTTGTGATTTCCTGCGGATTGTCGGCGATGAAACCATTCCACGGTAAATTTCCAGTCATTGATTCGGCCCCGACCGACGTGGTGACGCTGGGTGTTCCGCATTGCATCGCTTCGAGGAGTTTGCCCTTTGCCCCTGCCCCAAAACGGATTGGCGCCAGAACGACACGCGCATTTTTTACAACCCCGGCAGCGTTTTCTGCCCTTCCCATGATATGGAAATTCTCAGACGGCTTGTGCAATTGCAGCACTTTTTGTGAAGGATAGGCGCCGTAAATCCGCAGTGAAACTTCCGGAAGTGATTTGTGGACTTTGGCCCAAATCATTTCCTTTAAATATTGGACGGTGTTCCAATTGGGTTCGTGCAGGAAATTGCCGATGAAGATGAAATCTTTGCGGTCTTCAAACGCAGGCCAATTTTGAATATCCGTTTCATTAAGTGCATCAACCATAAACGGCAGGTAATACAACAATTCCTTGTTTACATTAAAATCGTTTTGAAGCAAAGCCATTTCGGTTTCGGAAATAATCAGTGAAATATCGCATCGAAAAATGCTGGCGATTTCCCTTTTGGCAAGGTCTGAAAACAAATCTGCTTTGGAAAATTCGCGGTTTTCTTTGAACGCCAATTGTCGCGCCTGGCGTAGGGAATGCAAATCTTCGGTATCGAGAATCCGCAGCGCCTTTGGACAATTTTCAGCCACGCGCCAGCCGAATTGCTCTTCGGTCATGAAGCGGTCGAACAATACAATCGCCGGATTCAGTTTTCGGACGAAGGTGTCGAAACCCGAATCATTGAGCGCAATCGAAACTTTTTCAGCTCCGATTGAAGTCACATCAAACATAAAGTCGCTGTCGGCCGCAGCCGATGCAAACGTCACTTTCCAGCCTTGCTCCTGAAACAACGCGATAAGCTGCAGCATGCGCGTTCCGGCAGCAGACGAATTGGGTTCGGGCCATACAAAGCCGATGATCAGGACGTTTTGCATTTGGTGGATTTCTATTGCAAAATAACGGTTTTAAATTCAAATCCTTTCAAAAATAAAAATCCGGGAAACCAAACTTTAACAAGGTGCTAATCCAAATATACTCAGCATTTTGCAACATAATATTTTTTTTGGCGTTACTTTTGTAAAGTCGACGCCCGATGGTTTTTCAGGCTGAAACATCATCAATCACAAAATCACTTTGAAATCATGTTAAAACAATTCTTCATCTTCTGTTCCGGGGCCGACAAAAAACTGCTCGAAGGCTGCTCCGAAGGCGAACAAACCAAATTCGCAGGCATTGGCGCCACCGTTTTCTTTACCGCCGTTATGGCTTTTATCGCGAGTGCTTATGCGCTATTTACGGTATTCGACAGTATTTATCCCGCGATTGCATTTGGATTGGTCTGGGGTTTACTGATCTTTAACCTTGACCGCTTTATCGTTTCGACCATCCGTAAAAGGGATAGTTTTGGAAGCGAGTTTTTACAGGCAACACCGCGGATTGTATTGGCGGTTATCATTGCAATCGTCATTTCAAAACCATTGGAAATTAAGATTTTCGAGAAGGAAATCAACACCGTTTTATTAAAAGAAAAAAACGCGATGGCGATTGCCAACAAGAAACAGGTCGCCAATTATTTCCAGTCGGATCTCGACAAGAACAAAGCCGAAACCGACAGCCTGAAATCGGAAATCACCAAAAAAGAAAAGGAAGTCAACAGCCTGTACGAAACCTATATCACCGAAGCCGAAGGCACCAAAGGCACCATGAAACTGGGCAAAGGTCCGGTTTTTAAAGAAAAGATCGCCAAGCACGATTTGGAAAGGGCCAAACTCGATACGATTAGAAAAAGTAACCTTGCCAAAATCGCATTAAACGAGCAAAAAGCCAAAACACTGCAGGCCGACCTCGATAAAAAAGTAACCGACACGCAGCCGATTATCGATGGCTTCGACGGATTGATGGCGCGAATCAATGCGCTCAATAAACTGCCGTGGCTGCCTTCGTTCTTTATTATGCTGTTGTTTCTTGCGATTGAAACTTCGCCGATCATCGCCAAATTGTTATCCCCGAAAGGCGAATATGATTTCAAGCTTGAAGATTTGGAAACGGCGTTGAAAGCGACTTTATCACAGGACAAATACCAACGCGAATTACTCGTGAAAACTTCCGCTACTATGCATGACAGGGTTTATGCCGATATTTCGGAAGACAAGCAATTGTATGATCTGCAAAGGCGAAAAGCGACGGAATTGCTCGAAATGCAGGCGAATAATTTTGTAGAGAAACAGAAGAAAACTTTTTAGGCGATAGTTGAAAATAAAAAAGTCTGAAAGCGGTTGTAAAACTACTTTCAGACTTTTCTTTTTCTTCTTCCAGCCTTTCGCCTTTTGACTATTTACATATAACCTAAAATTTCCTTCTTCAGACTGTCATATTCGCCTTGCAGGATCAATCCGTTATCCAATAATTTTTTGTAATTCTGGAGTTTTTCGAAAAGCTCTTCGCCCGATAATTCTGTCAGTGATTTCTCTTTCGCATTCTCGGCGTCCGGCGTTGCATCGGGATGTTGTTTTTCATCGCGGTAACCGGATTGGGAAACCGGAATAATTTCTGCAAAGTTCGTCACTTCTTCTGTTTCCACTTCTTCAATGATGTCCTGATTTTCAATTACAGCTTCGTATACCGGCTGTGGTTTTTCCTCCGGAATCGATTCTGAAACTGGATTTACCGCGGCAACATTCCCTTCTTTCAACAATTCCAATTGTTCTTTTGCAAAGGTATAAATCCTGCGCGCCTGGGTTTTCGGAATATAATCGATCGAAACCTGGATATCGGTTTTGGTTGAAAAGGAGAATTCGGAACCGAGGATATTCTCTTTCACGAAAGTGCCTGCAATATCTTCCCAGGAATAGTCAGTGAAATCCATAGACAGGCCGAGATTCTTTGGCTTGCACATGATAATCCTTTTGTTCGTGAGCACGATGCTGTCGGGGAAAACATTGATGGCGGGCTTTTTCTGCACACCGATATAACCGATTTCCTCGTTTTTCATCAGCAGGTCGTTAAGCTTTGACGTGATTTTTTCAATGGCTTTCGGATCTTGCTCTTCGTTGAGGAATTTCTTTATTTGTTCTTTCATTTCCATATTTCAAAATTCTATGTTCGTTGTTCGGAATTAACCACAAAAGTACTATCTAATTTTCTAATTCGCCGATTTCGGCCTGCAGTTTTTTGGTTAAACTTTTCAAAACCAAATCATAGGAATCGTCGATGAGGCTGCGCATCATTTTGTCGGGAACATCTTTGTTGAAATCGACCGTATTCCAATGCACTTTGCTCATGTGCCAGCCCGGATTGATCGCTTCATAGTTGGCGCGCTGCTCTTCTGTCTTTTCAGGGTCGCATTTTAAATTCACCGAAGGCTCGCCCTTTTCCCATTGCTGCAGCGACGACAAGGCAAACATTTTTCCGCCCACTTTAAACACGAGCGTATCCTGGTCAAAGGGAAAATGTTCCGTGACGCCTTTTTTGGAAAGGCAGTATTCGAAATATTGCTGTATGTTCATAATGATTGTTTTCCGATTTCTCCGAGATGCGTCGTCCTGAAACCGCTTTCATATTTAAATCCGTAACCAAAAACCCGGTCCATTGACGAATGCGAAAACAAAATGACTCCGGTGAGCTGCAACAGGCTGTTCGACGAATAAATTCCGACAAGGTAAACCAACACTGCAATGGCCAGGTGGTGAAAAAAATTGTAAACGTAAGCGCCTGTTTTATTCCCGGCAGCGTAACCGATCATCGAAAAATCCGGTGCCAGGATCAGCACCAAAAACCACCACCATTGGTAGTCCAGAAGACTGAAAAGGTAAATACCGAGGAGCAGCAATCCCGACTCTTCTAATTGAATAAGTGTTTTCATATCGTGATTATCTAATAATTTTCTCCATTAATTTTTCAGGGTGTGCCAATTCCGTAAAGCCGAATTTCCGGTAAAGGAAAAAAGCATCCGAAGTGGCGAGCCGCCAGATTTTGACCTCTTTCAACTCCGGACGGTGCACCAGATTATCGATCAGCATCGAAGAATAGCCATTCCCGCGCTGGTCCGGATCGATAAAAACATCCATCATATACGCGAAAACCGCATAATCGGTCACGACTCTCGCAAACCCAATCTGCTTTGCGTCAAGGTAAATCCCAAGGCAGAACGAATGGTCTATCGTAGTTTGCACTTCCTCGACCGTGCGCCCTTTCGCCCAATAGATATCGGTCAGGAAATTTTGGATATACGGCACATCCAGCTTGCTTTTATCTGTCGAAATGGTGATCATATTTTATAAAGGATCGGTTTACTCGGGCTCGCATCATTTTCAAAAGAGGCGATTTGGAGGTTCAGCAAATAGCTGCCGTCGGGAATATCTTCCGAAACAAAAATCAGTTCCGTAATCGTCGCATCCAAACGCGCATCGGCATTGAGATCGTTTACATCCGTAACGTTCCAAAAAGCCTTGTGCGCCAATAATTTTCCTTCATCGTGCTCTTTGTCAACGCTGGGCAGATCAATCAGCAGGTGTCTGATTTCGCTTTCGCGGATGAAACGCGCGGCATCTTCGTGAAGATAAGGCGGATTGGTATTCGAATATTTCATCGATTTTTTAGCCGCTTCATTGGGTAACGTACGGATCACGACCGCCTCCGGCCTTCTCCCATTGAGCGCATTTTTAATCTGCTGCTTCGTGATTACGGAATCATCGCCGTGGATTTCGGGCTTTACGGAAACCAATTCCGCCAAAAAGAAGAACGTCCTTAGATTTTGGTTGATACTGTAAAAATCGCGCGTAATGTGTCCGAGGCATTCGGTATGCGTACCGTGTCCGTGCGGGTTGAAAAAAATATTATTGAAATTGGTCGACGATTTTCCCTCCGAAACTTTTCCGATCCAATCGTCAAAACGCACTGGCTCAATCACCGGCTTTTCGAGATACCACGCAATTGGATTGGCGTCGGTATTGGTCAGCGGAATGGAGATATCGATGGGTTTGGACAAATCAATATCGAATGTCTGGTCGTTATGGCGGATTGTTGCTTTCAATGAAAATGCTATTGGTTTTGTCCAGCCAAATTACGGAAATTTCGACAAAGCAAAAAGACAAAGTATTTTTCTTACCTTTAGGGGACAAAATTAAAACTGCTGTTATGAAAAAGATACTTTCCCTTTTGACGATTTTATCCGTTTCTGTCTTATCCGCGCAAAATTTCAACAGGCAGGCCGCGTTATTTGCCAATTCAAATCCACTTCTGGGTCTGACTGCAACTTTCGAAAATGCCAATTTCAAGATCGATTTCACCAAATACGATTTTTCCGAAAGGCCGTTTTCCATCTATAATCCGACGACCATGGTCAACGACAATTATACCACCGGCGGCGGAAAATACCAGTACAAAAATTCCGGGTTTATGTTCAATAATAGCATCTACGGACGCACAGATTCGCTGAACCCGAACGGCGCGACCAATATCCAGTCGGTTTTGGTCATGGGAACGATAAACAGTTTGCTGCGGAAACTCTAGTCGCAAAAGCCTAGTTCACTAAAAACAAATCGCTCGCAATCCCATCGGCAAGGAATTTCCCTTTTTTGGTGGTTTTAAGAACCCTGTTTTCGAGAGAAAGCAATCCGTCTGCAAGAAACCGCTGTGCCTGACGCAGTAAATAATCGACGTATCTTTTGCCAAAATCCCTTTCAATCCTATCGAGGGAAACGCCCCAGATGGTGCGCAATCCGGTCATGATATATTCGTTATAGCGGTCCATGACAGAGAGAATTTCCTTTTCATTTGGCAACGAATCCGATTCAATCGCTTTGAGATAAAGCGAATTGTTAGACACATTCCAACTCCGGGAAATACCGTCGTAACTATGTGCCGAAGGCCCGATTCCGAGGTATTTCTTTCCGAGCCAGTAAGCCGAGTTGTTTTTTGAAAAATAATCTTCTTTCCCAAAATTCGACAATTCATAATGCACGAAGCCAGCAGATTCGAGCGTTTCGACCAAAATCTGAAAATGCTGGCTCGCAACTTCATCATTTGGTTTTCCGATTTTTCCTTCCTGGATTAATTTCTTTAAAGCCGTTTTGGGTTCAACCGTCAGCGCGTAGCTTGAAATATGCGGGATTCCGAACGACAGCGCGGTTTCGATATTCTGCTGCCATTTTTCATTGCTCATTCCTGGAATCCCATAGATCAGGTCGATGGAAATATTGTCGAAATACTTCACCGCTTCCGATAGTGATTTTCTGGCTTCGGCCGAATTGTGCGCGCGGTTCATGATCTGTAAATCGTCATCAAAAAACGACTGGATTCCGATACTGAGGCGGTTGATTCGGGAATTTGACAATTCGTTAATACGTTCGTCGGACAAATCGTCGGGATTGGCTTCGAGCGTGATTTCGGGATTTTCAGCCACATTGAAATTTTGGTAAACCGAATTAATCAGGAAATTGATTTCAGTGGAAGTCAGGACACTCGGGGTTCCGCCGCCAAAATAAATCGTTTCAACAACTTCATCTTCAAACTCGAATTGACTTTTACGCATCGCCATTTCTTTGGCCAAAGCCGAAACCATCGCGTCCTTGTGTTTCATCGAAGTCGAGAAATGGAAGTCGCAATAGTGGCAAGCCTGTTTGCAGAACGGGATGTGGATGTAGATTCCGGCCAAAATTTATGCTGTCAGATCAGTTTGATTGGTAGTAATAGACCAGTTTAAAATCGCCGTCAGTTACCTGTATGACATCGGCAGGATTATTTGGATTAACAGCGGTAAACTGGTAAGTTCCCCCAAAAATATCCCCTTCCCTTTTCGTGATCACGAGCGTGCCGGTACAATTGTAATTGATATAGGTGTTTGTGACCGTGTCAAATTTTGCAAGCTGGATTTTATTGGTGGCGTCTGCAGGGATAAAATTATATGTTCCTACAGGAGTGTGCGTCAAATCGTAATTTACCATAATCTTGTATTCCCCATCGCTGAGATCATGCTGTATGACATGTGTGCCGATGCCGTCAGCAGCTTGTATGGAATATTTATTGGTCCGGTTCCAGTCATTTCCATTGATTCTGGCGTGATTTTTCAATCCGGAAACTGTGGGTACAAGATCCCTGTAGGCAAGGTCAAAATACCCGCTGACGTATTTGATTTCTGAATTGAGATTGGCCTCGTTAGCGTATAAATAACCGGAATAGGTTCCCTTTATCCTTTTGTGGACTTCGTCTATCTGTTCCAGATTGAAATCAAAATAATTTGAACTGAACTCACGGAAAGAATAAAACAGGCTCGTTTGACCTGGGGAAGGCAAATCGAGGTCGAGTTTAAAAAAACCGAATTGCCCTGATGCATCAAATGAAATCCTGTTAGTGTTGCTGAGCTTGATAAGAATGGTGTTTTCTGTTTTAAAGACCACCGCGCTGGAAATGTTGTATTTTTCTACGCCATTGACATCCATCTTAAATACCGAAGGCGTTTCCACTACCGGAACCGTTACGGGATCGTCATCATTTGATGAACAACCTGCGACTGTCGCCAGTATGATACAAAATAAAATTGAGAGTGTATTTTTCATCATATAATTTTTCAAAAAACCTGAAATGACCTGAAAGTCCCGTCTGTAACGTGAATGACATCCGATGCATCGTTCGGATTTGTGGCAACGAAGTCAAAAGTCCCGATGAAGGAATAGGTTGCGTTACCATGATATTCCCTGTAACTTGGCGCCACGACGCCATTCACGGTATAATAGTCCCACAGCAGCGTAACGGTATTGAATTTGGAGAACTTAACATAATTCTCTGTGCTGTCGCTATTGAAATTATAACTGTTGGGAGCTGCATCAATCCCGAAATGGACCTGAACCCTGTAGGCATCGGACGCTGTAAAAGTACCGTTGGGTTCTTCAAAGTGCGCAACCCAATCGGCGCCGTTAAATTTAGCGTTGCAATAATGTTGGCTATATGGGATTCCAGTAATTTCTTCGTATTCCATATAATCCATATTTAAGTCACCGCTTATATCAACCGACTCGGAATTCATATCCAATTCATCAGTGAATAAAGTCCCCGAAAAAGTCAACTTGATACGTTTGTTCACCTCGTCAATTGAAATGATATTGATATTGAAATAATGGGATGGGAAATTTTTATAGCTGTAATAATCGTAGCTTCCATATTCCTCGCTTTGGGATTCCTGCACTGCTGATATTAGTGCGCCATTGTGATCGAAAGTGATGGTTAACTGGTGTTGTTGTTCCGAATCATAACCATAGCCAAAGCCTGTTTTGATATAAAAAATATCTCCAAATCTTTGCACACCGCTGTGATCCAGCGTAGTTTGCGGATACAATGACAATTCTGTTCCATTCTCATTGAAATGAAAGTACAATTCATCAGCCTGAGCGGGCACATTATCGTCATCGTTGCCTGAACATCCGGCGCAAAATACCAGCAACCCAAAAACAAAAGGAAGTATTCTTTTCATATACAATTACTTATGGTAAAGTTAATCTTTTTCTTTTGAAATCGTTACTTTATCCTGTTTTCATTTTGTTTCACAAAAGCATCCCAGCCTGTATAACTCTTGTTTCCGACGACTTTCCCCGAATTGAAGAAATGGCAAACCGCAGCCGCCAAGCCATCCGTACTATCGAGGTTTTTAGGCAATTCCTTCAAGCCTAAAAGCTGTTGCAGCATTTTCGCCACCTGTTCCTTGCTCGCATTTCCGTTTCCGGTGATCGCCATCTTGATTTTCTTGGGTTCGTATTCAGTAATCGGAATCTGTCGCGACAATCCGGCCGCCATCGCCACGCCTTGTGCACGCCCGAGTTTGAGCATCGATTGGACGTTCTTTCCGAAAAACGGCGCTTCAATCGCTATTTCGTCGGGATGGTGCGTTTCGATGAGCTCGATCGTGCGTTCGAAAATGACCTTGAGTTTGGTGTAATGGTCGTCGTATTTGGACAAAATCAGTTCGTTGAGCTGGATGAATTCCATCTTCTTGCTGACCACCCTGATGAGTCCGAAACCCATAATGGTCGTTCCCGGGTCGATTCCTAATATGATGCGTTCGTTTGACACTTTCTGGTATTTATTCCGCAGAGATTCGCGAAGGTTCACAGAGATTCACAAAGATTTTTCCTTTCTTTGCCGAATGCTCGTAATTCCCGACAAAGCTAAACAATTCCTGATTGCGTTGGTCAAACTTTTGATTGTTGGCGGCGCGTTTTTTTTCATCTACAGCCAACTCGCCAATAATGACAAACTGGATTGGGAAAGATTCGCAGAAAAATTCCACAACAACTGGTCGTTTTCCGGGATTGCATTTATCCTTTTCCTGAGTTTTATGAATCGTTTTTTGGAGATTATGAAGTGGAAAAACCTCGTTTCTTATTTCCGTTTTATTTCGATTTCTGAGGCAACGAAACAGGTGCTGGCTGCGTTGACCGCTTCAATATTTACGCCCAACGGCATCGGTGAATATGCGGGAAAAGCGTTGTATTTCGAAAAATCAGAAAGCAAAAAAATCATCTTCCTGAACCTCATCAATAACGGCATCCAAATGATCCTGAGCGTTATTTTCGGAATTTTCGGACTGTTGTATTTCAATGCGAATTTTAACATCATTACGACACGGACGGTTGCTTTCATTTTCGGAATCGCTGTCGTTTTTTTTGTCGCTTCTTTCTGCTTCAAAAAATTCACGGTCAAAGGTTATTCGCTCGAGAAATTCGTGCATAAGATGAACCAAATCCCAAAACACATCCATCGCAAAAACATTTTTTTAGGGATCGCGCGCTATTTGGTTTTCTCGCACCAATATTATTTTTTATTTCTGGCGTTCGATGTACAATTGCCTTATCTGATGATGCTTTCGGCGATTGCAAGCGTGTATTTCCTCGCGTCTTCGTTGCCCACATTCCAATTCCTCGATTTCGCCGTCAAAGGCAGCGTCGCGGTTTATTTCTTCGGATTGTTGGGTATAAACGAATGGATTGTTATATTTATAACGACACTGATGTGGTTTCTCAACGTGGTTTTGCCCGTCGTCATCGGAAGCTATTATGTGTTGCAATTTAAAACGCAGCGAACCGTATGATTTTTCTTCTCTTGCTTCTGGTGGTCCTGATTTATACCGTGACAATTGCGCAATTGATTCATGGATTTGACAGGGTTTCAGAATATTTCCCGACCCAGGAATCGCCCAAAACTTTCTTCGCAATTGTCGTCCCTTTTCGCAATGAGGCTAGAAATTTACCCGGATTACTCGAAAGTTTCCGGAAATTAAATTACCCTGCAGCACTGTTCGAAATCATTTTGGTCGACGATTTCTCGGAAGACGAATCGGTTAAACTGGTCTACAATTGGCGGATGGAAAACGGCGAATTCCAGTTTACGCTGCTCGAGAATATCAAAATTTCGGGTTCGCCGAAGAAAGACGCGATTGCGCGCGCGATCCCAATCATCAAGAACGACTGGGTAATTACGACCGACGCCGATTGCACCGTTCCCGAAAACTGGCTGCTGACTTTGGACCATTATATCCAAAACCACGACGCATCGATGCTCGTCGGTTCGGTTTCGTATGAAAAGAAAAAAACGTTCATCCGCCATTTCCAGCAATTGGATTTAACCAGTTTGCAGGGCGCGACGATAGGAAGCTTTGGGATGGGATTGGGTTTTATGTGCAACGGCGCGAATTTCTGTTACCGCAAATCGTTATTCCTTGAGCTCGGCGGTTTTGCCGGGAACAACAATACGGCAAGTGGCGACGATGTTTTCCTGCTGCAGAAAGCCGTAGCGCAATTTCCTGAAAAGGTGCATTATCTCAAATCACACGATAATATCGTACAGACGAAAGCGTTGGACAATTGGGCCGATTTGTTCCAGCAACGCGTGCGTTGGGCTTCGAAAACGGATTCATACCAAAGTGTTTTCGGGAAAGACCTGGCGCTGATTGTCTTCTTTGGCAATGTGGCGGTTTTGGTCGCTTTGGTATTGGCGGTTTTGAAAGTATTCGCTTGGCAGTATTTGGCCGCTTTGTGCGGAATCAAATTTCTGGTCGATACGGTTTTGTTGTACAAGACGAACAAGTTCCTGTCGAAAAAACGGATGCGTTTCCTGTTTTTAAGTGCAATTCTTTATCCGTTCTTTAGTGTAGCTGTGGCGCTGTATGCGATGGCTTTCGGGTATGTCTGGAAAGGACGGAAGTTTAAATCTTGACTTCCGAAAAAATTAGGTAAAAGAAACAGATTGCTTCGCTGCGTTCGCAATGACCTTCCTTATAAGAATGTTTTATTATTCCACTTTTAAAATCACCGGAAGCACGAATTGTGTCTTTACCGGCATGCCGCGTTTGAGTGCGGGATGGATTTCGGGGAAATCGACGAGGCGCATTTTGATGATACTGTCGATTTTGCTGCGGTTGTAGGTGAGGCTGTCGCTAAGTTGCGGCTCGAATTGCATCGTGGCGTTCGGCAATACAGTGACCTTGACGTTGATCGTATCGAGTTTTGGGTCGAGTATGGCGAGCGTGTCGGCGTTGAGCTTGTCCTGGATGAGTTCTGTGAGGTATTCGAAAAAACATTGTTTCTTTTGTTCCTTATCGGTAACCGAATCGCACGAAACCACCGACGGAAATTCGTCGACCTCGTTCCAATTGATCGATTGGAGTTCCTTTTTCAACAAGGCTTCTTCGGACGGAACCTGCGTATTGAAGTACTGGCAGGCGCTGAAAAACAGCGGAAAAAGAAGCAATATTGGAATTATTTTTCTCATATTCGTTATCGGAACAAATGGCTTTTTAGCCGGCCTAAAAATACAATTTTAATTTTCAAAAATACTAAAAAATACGTTATGGATATTGTGCTGCTGATTATTGGATTGCTTTGTGTGGTTGGCGGAATTTTCGGGAGTTTCCTGCCGGTTTTGCCCGGGCCGGGATTGAGTTGGATTGGAATTCTGCTTTTATATTTGACGGAAGCGGTTCCGGTGAATTACTGGATTTTGGGAATCACGCTTTTCCTTACCATTGTGATCTCGGTGTTCGATTATGTGATTCCGGCCAAAGGGACGAAACGTTTCGGCGGCAGTCCCTATGGGATTTGGGGAACGAATATCGGATTGGTCGTCGGGATTTTCGCACCGGTTCCGTTCGGTTTCATCATCGGGCCTTTCGTGGGCGCTTTTGTCGGAGAGCTGATTTACAATTCGAAAGACCACAACCGCGCACTCAGGGCGGCAACGGGTTCGTTTATCGGATTTTTGGTTTCGGGCTTTATGAAATTTGTTGTCTGTGTCGCCTTCCTCGGGCTCTTCATTGCCATCGCATGGCACTACCGGAGCGGCTTTTAGAAAACTTTATGATTTCCGGAATACTAAAACGGGCTTTTATTTTGTTAGATAGGAACCGATTTTAAGATTGCGGATTTATGGACAACAAAACCTACCTCTTCGGATTTACCTTCAGGCTCATTTTGTGTGTGGTCGCCATTTGGCTGCTCAGCACTGCCGTTCATGCACAGGAAAAAAGTTCGCCTTTATTCTGCAGCTATTATGGCGAAACCATCAATCCCGATATTACGATTGCTGAAACCAATGACGGCGCCAGTGAAATCATAGAGAAAATCCTTTCTGTCGTCGGGCTGAAGCCGAATTTTGAAATCCGCTCTGCCAACGTTCCCAATGCCGCGGCGGTCATCCTCAACAACAAACGCTACATTTTATACAACCCAAAATTCATCAACCAGATCAATTATGTTTCGGGGAATGATTGGGCCGGAATCAGTATTATTGCGCATGAGATCGGACATCATTTAAACGGGCATACTTTAAAGTCCGGTGGCAGCCGCCCCGATCTTGAGCTCGAAGCCGACGAGTTTTCGGGTTTTGTATTGTGCAAGCTTGGCGCCAGCAAACAGGACGCACAGGCGGCGATGAATGTGGCGGCTTCGCAGAAATCCTCGCATACGCATCCGGCGCGCAAAGATCGTTTGGTTTCGATTGCTAATGGCTGGAACAATGCCAATACGCAATCGGGAGCGATCGCTAATACTTCCAGGAAATCAAATCCCGATATCCAAAAACCGGTCGTCATCGAAAATCACCAAACCAGCCAGGCTGTTTTAGACGAACGCCTTATCGCTTTCGATGTGTCTTTTGACGAAGATGCCGACAGCGATTATTTCATCACTACGAAAGGCGATCTCGTCACGGTTGATGACAATTCCGTTTACCTCATCGGCAGGCTGGCCGAATCAAACCGCCGCGGCTACAGGCTGATGCTTTCGAATAAGAATTACAATTACTTGTACATCGCACCGCAGGGTAAAATCGTAAACGGTTCGGGAAAAAGCGTCGGTTATATCGATAAGCATTGAACCTGACTGTGCAAAATTGCGGCCCTAGTGATTGAAATGAGGCGCATTGCAACCAATTTTACAGTGAAGAAAAACAGTTCACAAACTACCCTAAATCAAAAAAGCTATCCACAAAAGTGGAAAGCTTTTCATTGGTCTAACTACTAAACCTGAGGCTTTCGCCTCGAAACAACACAACTATTTTGGATGCCTTTCTTTTTAAAAGACTTGCATCAGAGGATACTTTTATTGGGCAAAAAAGGTTTTCATCTCTGAAAACCTTTCCCCAATTTTAGCGGTCTGGACGGGACTCGAACCCGCGACCCCATGCGTGACAGGCATGTATTCTAACCAACTGAACTACCAAACCTCTGCTTAATTGCGGTTGCAAATATACTATACATTTTCATATCTGCAAACGTTTGTGGTAAAAATATTCTTTAATCTTTTAGCGTGCTATCCAAAGGATTGTTTCTCAACCAAATATGTAGTCAGTATTTTTTCGAAATCGGCACCTACGCTAACGGGAACGTACTTTATTTTGTTCTGTGCGCAGGTCTGTGCGAGTTTCTTAAAATAGCTGTTGACTTCCTTTTCATACGCTTCCTTGACATTGTCGGCAAAAATATTGACCTCATCACCAGATTCGAGATCGATGAATTTGCGTGGTGCGTTGTCGAAATCGAAACTGATTTCTGTCTTATTATCAATCACGTGAAACAAGACCACTTTGTGCTTGTCGTGTTTTAAATGCTGAAGTGCGTTGAAAAGCGCTTCCTCGTTTTCCGATTGGAACATATCCGTAAAGATAACAATCATCGAACGGCGGTGCATCTTCTCGGCAATCTGGTGCAGGAACGTAATCGTATCGGTGCTTTTGGATGTTTTCGAATGGTCGAGCAGCGCTTCGAGTTTATTCAATAACATCCGGTGGTGCCGGTCCGAACCTTTCTCAGGCGCATAATATTCGTAAGTATCGGAGTAAACGCTGAGTCCGACCGCGTCGCGCTGTTTTTTCAGAAGATTCATCAAAACCGCCGAGGCCAGCACAGAAAATCCGATCTTGCTGTAAAAGAAAGGCTCGTTATTTTCGAGTTTCGGGTAATGCATTGACGATGAATTGTCGATAATCAGGTGGCACCGCAGATTGGTTTCCTCTTCGTAGCGTTTGGTATACAACCGATCCGTTTTGGCAAACAGTTTCCAGTCGATGTGCTTGGTGCTTTCGCCCGAATTGTACACCTTATGTTCGGCAAATTCGGCAGAGAAACCATGGAAAGGGCTTTTATGCATGCCTGAAATAAAGCCTTCGACAACCTGGTTGGCCAACAATTCGAGATGCTGGAAACTCGAAATCTTTTCTATCTGTGAGTCGATCTTCATGCTTCAAAGATAGTTAATTTGGTTATTCGATATGCGTTGATCCGGAATGCAGACGTGTTAAAATAGCCCCGATGGAAGCGGCATCCTTTTCCCGTCAGTTCGAGTGCGCCTGTAAAGGCGTTATCGAACTGACGGGAAAAGATATAGCGGACAGCGGGACAACTGCCAAATCGGAAAACCAATGCTGTGCTCCTTAAAAACTACGGATTCAGTTTGGCCTCCATGGCATTGAGCCGCGCCTCGAGCGTCCCGATTTTCTTTTCATAAGATTCGATGGTTTTTTGCTGTTCCTGCATGGCCTTGATCAGGACAGGAATTAATCCGATGTAGTCGATGGCTTTGGTTTTGTTGGCGTCGGTTCCGGTGCTGACGATTTCGGGAATGACGGTTTCGACTTCCTGGGCGATCAATCCGAGGTGGACTTTCTTCTGCGCATCGGCGATGAAATTATAACGGAACGTATTGAGTTTGCCGATCGTTTCCAATCCGTAATCCAACGGTTTGATATGCTCCTTGAGCCTTCTGTCGCTGACGTTGTTGAAGTTGTTCGCATAGATATTATTCCACGCCACTGCGGCCGAGCCCATATTGTAATTGATATTTATCGACGGATTGATATTCCCGACCATCAGAAGATCACCGTTCCCGATGCGCACATCACCGGCGAAATAACCCGCATAACTGCCCGCTTTCTGCACATTCGAATAAAATCCGTATTGCGTACCGCCTGCCGTCGCAGCCATATTGGCATAATAACCATACTTCGCGCCGGTTCCCGTTGCCCCGGCCAGAACGTTATTGTAGTAGCCATACATGACCGCATTTGAGGTCGCATCGATATCGTTCCTGAAACCATTCACCGAGCCCGTCGTGGCGCCCGTAAAATTATTGTAGACCCCGTAACGCGGCGACGGCCCGGTGTTGGCGATGGTGTTGTACATGGCGTATTGAAGTCCGGTGCCAGCTCCGGCAATATAACTATTGACTGCATAATGTACTCCGGAACCGTCGCCAGTAAGATCGTTCTTGGTTCCGTAATGGGTCGTGTTTCCATCATTGTTGAGTACGTTATAAGTCCCAAACTGATTGCCCGACCCAACTCCCGACAGCGTGTTGTAAGTTCCGTAATGCGTACCGGCTCCGTCGCCAGAAAGAACCGACCTTGTACCGTAATGCAATCCGTTCGAAGTATTAGAGATGGTTGTCATCGTTCCGAACTGGTTTCCCGCGCCCGAGCCGCTTAATATATTCTCGACACCGTAATGAATACCGGTTCCGGTTCCGGCTATTTCGTGGTAACTGCCGTAATGTATTCCGCCGCCCGGACTGCCATTCGCGATATAATTGCCATACTGCAGTCCGGTTCCGGTTACACTGCCGTTGATCCAGGTATAGGTCGAGGCCAAAATACCGTTGCCTCCGCTAAAATAATTATTGAATGCGCCGATCTGGTTGCCGTTGCCCAATGCCCCCGAAAATTCATTCGCCACGCCGGTAAGGTTTCCGGTTCCGGCTGAAAAGCGGTTCATAGCGCCCACATGGCCACCGCTTCCGGTTCCCGAAAAGGTATTGTCGGTTCCGAAATGCTCCGAATTGCTCGAATTGGAGATGACGTTCTGGACGCCATATTGGTTTCCGGTTCCCGTTCCCGCCAATTCATGGTAGCTGCCGAAATGTGTTCCGCCGCCCGGACTGGCATTTGCGATATAGTTGCCGTATTGCAAACCCGTTCCGGTAACGGATCCCTGAATCCACGTATACGTTGAAGCCAGTATTCCATTGCCGCCCGCAAAATAATTGTTGAACGCGCCAATCTGGTTGCCATTGCCCAAAGTGCCCGAAAATTCGTTGGCCACACCGGTCAGGTTACCGATTCCGGCAGAAAAACGGTTCATCGCACCTATGTGGCCGCCGCTTCCGTTTCCTGAAAAAGTACTGTGGACACCAAAATGCTCGGCATTACTCGAATTCGTCATCATGTTCTGCACACCGTATTGGTTGCCGGTTCCGGTTCCGGTCAATGCGTGGTAACTGCCGAAATGTTCTCCGCCACCGGTACCTTCGTCAAAGAAAAAATTTCCAAAATGCTGGCCGGTTCCTGTGACCGAATTTTGTATCTGCGTATAATTTCCCGCCAGAATACCATTGCCTCCCGCAAAATAATTGCTGAACAGCCCGATCTGGTTGCCGTTGCCCACGGCTCCTGAAAATTCGTTCCAGTAGCCGGTAAGGTTACCGCTGCCCGCAGAAAAACGGTTGATCGTTCCTGTGTGATAGCCGTTCCCTGTCCCTGAAAATGTATTGTCTGTTCCGTAATGGTTTGCATTTCCCGAATTGAGAATGACCGACTGAAGGCCGTATTGGGCGCCGGTTCCTGCGCCATTGATGAGGGCTGAGTAAGCCACGTGCGATCCCGATCCTGTTCCATAAAGCACGCTCCGGAAGCCATGCTGAAGGCCGTTGCCGGAATTGTATAACGATACATAATTGCCGTATAAGTCGCCGCCGCCGGTTCCGCTTAAATCGTTTCGGATCCCAAAAACCAGGTCGGATGTGTTTCCAACCACCAAGTTATTGATGGCGATTTTATCGATTGAATTGGTCGCACCGGCCGTGAAGGCATTCCGGATACCGTTGTCAAATGCCGTCGTTTGCACTTCCAATGGGAAATTGGCGATGTTCTTCCCAATCGCAACATTTCCGGTATGGAACATATCGTCCGTAATAGCGTCGGGCACAATCGTTGTGGCTTCTTCAAACCAGGCTTTGTCGCTTCCGGTTGACACGAATCCGATCCAGTTCGCCGTCGGGTTATCCCAATAATAAAAACCCGGCGCATTGGTTCCCGAAACCATAGTCAGGTAAACCATCATGCCCTGTTGCGCTGCGGTTGGGTTAATGGCAGGAAAAACATCCACTTTCGGGATCAGCATCCCGTCCTTATTTGAAGGCGCCGCCTGGTTGCCGGATTTCACTTCCAGTTGTGCCGCCGGTGCCGTGGTATTGATTCCGACTTGTGCGTGGCCTTGCACCAAACACAGCATAAATCCCAGGAATATCATTGTCGCTTTCATAATCTTTGCATTTAATCATCTGCAAAGTTGTTCGTTTAAATCATGGCAAAACCGCAATTTATACGAACGTCATTTATATTATACCAACGACCCGTTATTTGTTAATATTTCTTATTTTTGAAGAGTAAAGCTTTTCCCGATGAACCAATGGAAATGTATCATAGTAGATGACGAAGACGTCGACCGGCTCATGGTCCTGTCGTTTGCCAAAAGGTTTCCGATGCTTCACATTGCAGGCCTTTACAGATCATCTGCAGAAGCATTGGCCGCATTGGAAAAAGAAAAAATCGACATCCTTTTTTTAGACATCGATATGCCCGGCGGCAGCGGCCTGGAACTCCGGAGAAAAGCGGCTGAAATTCCGGCCTGCGTCTTCATCACCGGCCATGCCGAATATGCCGTGGAAAGTTTCGAGCTCGACACGATCGATTTCATCGTAAAGCCTTTGCGGTTCGAGCGGTTTGAGAAGGCGATGCGGCGCGTGCTGCAGTTTTTGGAAATCCGGGCCAAGGCCACGCTTTTCGAGCTGAGTTTTGGGGAAGATATGATTTACATCAAAGAGGGAAACGAACAGCTCAAGATTAAATTCTCGGATATTTTATACCTTGAGGCCTTGAAAGATTATACGCTGCTGGTCACGCCACAGAAAAAACACTGCGTGTGGTCGAACATTGGGACGCTGTTGAAAAAAGAGCCTTTTACTTCTTTTGTCCGCATCCATCGGAGTTATGCCGTCCAGAAATTGTTCGTGGTTAAAACGTCGGCGCATGAAGTGACGCTGGCCGATCAGACGCAGGTTCCGGTTGGCCGAAGCTACAAAGAGAACCTAAATACACTGCTATGAAAAAGCTGTTTCAACTGTTGCTGCTTGCGTTTTTTGTGAATGCCTATTCGCAGACGAAAACCGCCAGCACCGATTTTGAAACCAAAAGAACCGACATCGAGCAATTGGCCTATTCCGACCCCGAAGAAGCATTCGTCCGGTCGCAGGTCATTCTGGACAATGCGACGAAATCCGGCAATCTGTCGCAACTGGCAAAAGCCGAATCGACAATGGCTTTGGTGAAGATTTACCTGACGGCGATTGACGAAGCGATAAAACTCAACGACCAGTCGCTGGCATTCCACCAAACGGCGAACGATTCTGGCGAACTGGCGAAAAATCATTTCAATAGGGCGCTGATTTCTGAAAGGCAATCCGATTATGTGAATTCGATCAGACATTTCCTCAAAGCCATTTCTTTTGCCGAAAAAAGCAAGGACTATGTGCTCATCCAAAAAAGCTATCGCGGTTTATCGATGTCGTATTGCGACCAGAAGAATTTTGACAAGGCGTTGGAATTTGCCACCAAATCGTTGGCCTACCAAAAACTGAAAACCGACAGTACCCAAAAAGGATATACGCTTGGCGCATTGGCAGAAATCTACCGGCTCAAGGGCAACCTGAATCTGGCCAATCAATATTTTAAGAAGGCTTACGACTTATTTATGGCCATCGGCAACGAGCACGGCATCGCCTGGGTATTGACCAATTGGTCGCTTTGCTATGAGAATGATTTGCTGAAACTCACAGAAAAAGAACTCGAAGTGCAGCAAATCTGGGACAGGATCGCTCCCGAAAACACCATGTCGATCATGAACCTGGGCAACATCGCGCTGAATTATTATCTAATCGCTAAAGATGATTCGCTCGTCGACGCCATCAAAAATCCAAAAATGCCAAAGGGCAAAACGGCACTTTTAAAGGAATCCGAAAAATATTACATCCGCTGCCTTGACATCGCCGACAGGAAAAAGAACCTGAACGCCATCCTGAACCACGGTTATAATTATTCATTATTGTTGTACGATACGCAGAAATATAAGGAGTGCAGTGACAATTTGAGAAATACGCTTTTTCTCAATGACTCGATCTATTCACAGCAAAATAAGAACAAGATCGCCGCACTCGAAAGCGAGAAAAAAATCCTGGTGCGCGATGAGAAAATAAGGCTCGACAAACTAACGCTGGCCAATAAGGAAAAACAAAAATGGTACCTGATCACCGGTTTGGTCTTACTCGCGATTATCGGAGGGTTGCTTTTCAAGCAAAGCCGAAACCGCAAAAAAAGCAATGAAAAACTGCTCTCGCTGAACGACGATCTCGACCAAAAAAATGCGGCGTTGGACAAGGCGAACAAAACGAATGCGCGGTTTTTCAGCATCCTGAACCATGACCTGCGAAGCCCTGTCTATAATCTGATCCATTTTTTGCATCTGCAGAAAGACAGTCCGGAGCTGTTGGATTCCGAAATGAAAAGCAACATCGAAAGCAAAAATATCGCTGCTGCCGAAAACCTGCTGCAATCGATGGAAGATCTGCTGCTGTGGAGCAAAAGCCAGATGGAAAATTTCAGTCCGCATTTTGAGGAAACGGCCGTCGGCGCTCTTTTCGAAGATCTCAAAAACCATTTTTCAGGGTTCGGAAGCACCAGCATCCGATTTGAAAATCCAGGAAACGTCCACCTCAACACGGATGAGAATTACCTCAAAACCATCATGAGAAACCTTACCGGGAATGCGATAAAAGCATTGGCGGAAACCGAAAATCCAATAATCATCTGGAAAGCCTGGCGGGAAAACGGGCAATATTTCTTATCAATCAGCGATAATGGGCCGGGCGGTAAGGAAGAACAGTTCCGGGCGCTTTATGACGATACCGAAGTCATCGGCATCCAATCTGGTTTGGGGCTGCATCTGATTCGCGATCTTGCAAAAGCGATCCGGTGCCGGATAACAATCGGGAACGGGATTGATTCCGGAATCCAGTTTGTCTTGTCATTTCCTATTGCTCATAAGTGATTAAAATCCGGAAAGGTTTCGACAGGATATTGGCCGAATTGCCGCTTTTTGTCCAAACGACAATGGTAGTGCCCGTGATGTAATAATCGTATTCGTAATTAACCGAACCGTGATACGACGGCGGAATGCTGTTTCCGACTGAATAATCCAGAAGTATGCTCACACTTAAGATTTTCGAACTATCCAGTCCATGTATTACCGGAGTGGTGACGCCCTGCGACGAGCCGGTTGTCCCTGTCAGCTTGAGTAATTTTACGGCCGGCGCGTTGCTCCCTGATTTGGTGTAACCGTTGACTTCGAGTTCGGCTGTCGGAACAGAAACGCCAATCCCAACCTTCACCGCATTGGCCCCGACGCCAC
The DNA here is from genome assembly GCA_035317805.1 of Flavobacterium sp. GTDB lineage: Bacteria > Bacteroidota > Bacteroidia > Flavobacteriales > Flavobacteriaceae > Flavobacterium. The sequence continues at coordinate 22,344 of DATHGE010000342.1, forward strand.
CCAAAACCAAACTGTTGCTGGCTCCGACGATACTGTTGGCACCGATGGCCGTGGCATTGTTTAAGACTGCGATTCCGTCTGCTTTGTAGCCGATAAATGTGTTGCTGCTGCCCGAATAATTATTGAAGCCGCATTTGTAGCCCAGACTCGTGTTGAAACTGCCTGCGTTGAACACACAGGAACTGGCGCCCACGAGCGTATTCTCGGCTCCTGAAACATTGTTCTGTCCGGCGCTGTATCCCAACATGGTGTTGTTGGTCCCGGTAACATTCAGGCTGCCGGAACTGGCACCAAAAAAGGAATTGTTATCCGCATCATTTTTATTTCCCGCGTAGGAACCGAAAAAGGCGTTTGCGGTTCCTATGGTATTCTGAAACCCTGAAAGCGATCCGAAAAAAGAATTCAGCGAGGCCGTCGTGTTCTGCAAACCTGCATCATCCCCAAAAAAACAATTATAGCTGCCGATTGTATTTGCAAACCCTGCGCCGGACCCGACAAATGAATTTGAGGCTCCCGAAGTGTTGCTGGAACCGCTCAGCGAACCAAAGAAAGAATTGCCGCTTGCCGTATTGTTGTAACCCGATTCCGCACCAAAAAAAGAATTGCTGTTCCCGCCGGTACCCAAAGTTCCGGTGTGGAAACCTACAAAAGTGTTTTTGGTATTTCCTGCCAGGTTTTTTCCGGATTCGTGTCCGATCAATACCGTTTCCGAACTTCCGTTATCGCTTGAAAAACCTGCATAATTGCCGATATACAGGTTGGCATGCGACTGTGCCGCAGTATAACCCGCCTGCATTCCTATAAATATATTATCAATGCCTTGGTAATTGTTATACCCTGCTTTCGATCCGATAAGGCAATTGTAATAACTGCCATTGCTTAAAAATCCTGCGGATTCGCCAAGAAAACAGTTGTCGGTCCCGCCTAAAATCGGGCCTGCATTGGCGCCTGCGAGGATATTTCTGGCGGCGGAATTGGAAATGGAAAGTACCGGGGCGTTGCCAATCCTGAAATTGTTCGATTGGTTTCGCAGGTTCATATTGCCGTTGACGTCGAGTTTCTGCAGTGGCGTCCCGCTTCCGACACCGACATTGCCTGTTGCCGTTACTTTCATTACTACAGCATTGCCGGCTCCAATTGAAAAATCATTGTTGTCTGAAGTGCCTATAAAGTTAGCCGCCGGATTTGTACCCGAATTGCCATTGAGTCCCCAATTGTGGTCGCTGCCGACGCCAATCCAACTGGTCGAACTGTTGTCACAATAATAGAATCCGGCCGTTTTGGTTCCGATGGTCGTGGCCAGGAAAACCATCATGCCGTTCTGCGAAAAGGTCGGGTTTGTGAGTGGGAAAGCGAGAATCTGCGGAATTAAAATCCCGTCTGTATTAGCCGGCGCCGACTGATTCGAGGATTTGACCTGCAGTTTCGCGTTCGGAGCCGCAATCCCGATGCCCACACTGCCGTTTCCACGGATGCGCATCGTCTCGGTAAAAGCAGCACTGCTTCCGTAACCAAAAGCCACATCACTTACTGCGTTTACCGTATGGATCTGGAGCAAGCTGCCCTGGATCCCAAAACCGTAATGTGCGCCCGCTCCGCCCCAAAGCGAAATCTTATCGCCGAGAACCGAATTGAATTGCAAAGGATAGGTGGGAATGAAACCACCGATCGCCAAATTCCCCGCCGAAGAAAGCACCATCTGGTTGGTGTTGCCATTAGTCCGAAAAACCATGCCGTCAGTGACTCCAACAGGATTATAAATGATGGCGCCGTTGGTGGCGTTTCCGTTGGCGCCGAACAGGATTCCCGATTCGGTACCCGAAAGCAGGTTCAGATAAGTATTGTTATTGTTTTCGATGACACCCACAGCTTCTGCATTCGGGACCATTCCGGAGGCGTTATTCCGCACATGCAATTTTGCGAGTGGACTGGAAATCCCAATTCCGGTATTGCCGCCGGCTTCAATCCGCATCTTTTCTGAACTGTTGGCGCCCAAAACCAGCGGCTGGCCGTCGGTGGTTCCGATGAAATTTGTTGTGGGATTCGTACCTGCATTTCCATTAAGGCCCCAATTGCTTTTGGAACCGATTCCGATCCAACCCGAAACGGTGTTGTCCCAATAATAAAATCCGGGCGCTTTTAAACCAACGGCGGTAGTCAGAAAAACCATCATGCCGTTTTGGGAAACCGTTGGATTGGCAACGGGAAATTTATCAATACGCGGAATCAAAATACCGTCGGTATTGGAAGGCGCAGCCTGGTTTCCCGAATTGATATCGAGTTGCGCATTTGGCGAAACCGTATTGATCCCGACCTGCGAAAAGACATTCAAACCGAAAAAAAGTACGGTTGCCGTGAGTGCTGCATTTTTCAAAAACATCGTCCTGTTCGTTTACATTCGAACACAAAGTAACTGAACCTTAGCCTATTAAAACAGTGCCGATACACGAACGGCTTTTTAAAAGGACAGATTACGTGATTATCCATAAAAAAATTGATAAGTTTGCTTATAATCAAATATTTATGGCAAAACTGCGGTGCATCATTGTCGATGATATTGAAATAGACCGCCTGACGGTGCTTGCTTATGTGAAAAAATTTCCTTTCTTCGAAGTCGTCGGCGTTTTTGCCTCGGGGATTGAGGCATTGTCTGCGTTGGAAACCGAAAAAATCGATGTGCTCTTCCTCGATATCGACATGCCCGGACTCAGCGGGATTGCCCTTCGGAAAAAAGCGCTGGACGTTCCCGTTTGCGTTTTCATCACCTCACATTCCGAATATGCGCTCGACAGTTACGAACTCGACGCGCTCGATTACCTCGTTAAGCCTTTGCATTTTGAGCGTTTTTCGCATACGGTGAAACGCGTAGAAGATTTTATGGAAATGCGCAGCAAGGCTTCCTTATTTGAATCGAGTATCGGCGGTGACACCGTCTTTATTAAAGAAGGGCATTCGGAAACCAAAGTCAAATTACCCGAAATCCTGTATCTCGAAGCCCTCAAAAATTATACGCTGGTCGTTACCGGAGAAAAGAAGCACCGGGTGCTGCTCAACATCGGGACACTTTTGAAAGACCCCAATTTTCAGGCATTCGTGCGTGTGCATCGCGGTTTTGCAGTACAGAAACATTTCATCACGAAAATCACCGCGCAGGAAGTTTTTCTTCCGGGCAATGTTGCGATCCCGGTCGGCAGGAATTTCAAGGAAAATCTCAGAAACTTACAATGAGGCCGGCTATGGCGTTGCTGCTGTTTCTGGCACAGGTTGCAATGGCGCAGCAAAAAAATACGGATCGGATCGATTCCCTGTTGGCGGTACTTCCACAGACAAAAAAAGACACCCAAAAAGTCAATGTGCTCAATGAATTGTCATTTGCCTACATGGCTATCGACTCTGCCAAAGGCATCCGGTATGGCAAAAACGCGCAGCTGCTTTCCAAAGAACTGGAATGGGAAAAAGGGATCTCGCGGTCTTGCTTTTACATCGGGAATAATTATAGCGCCAATTTCAATTATCCAGGAGCGCTGTCGTATTTCAGCCAATCACTCGCGGCTACTTCCGATCAAAAATTCAGGAACAAAATCCTGATCAACATCGGCGGCATATATGCCTATCAAAGTAAGTATTCCAAGGCGTTGGATTGTTTCCTGCAGGCCTTACAGTCGGATGAGAAACTCGGCAATAAAAAAGAGATCGCCGAAATTTCCGTGAATATCGGATCCGTTTATTTCGGGTTGAAAGACTATCCGAAAGCAATCTCATTTTTTAATAAGGCGCTAAAAATCAACCAGTTCAGCGGAAATACGTATGCCATGGCGACGTTATACCGCAATCTGGGCAGCGTTTACAACAGCCTTGGAGAAACCCAAAAAGCCCTTGATTTCTTTGGCAAAGGCATTGCGATGTGCGATCGGGCAAATGACCCGGCGCTCAAGGCGAGCATACAATCGGATGCAACTTTGGTGTATTTCAACCTCAAAGATTACGACAAGGCCATACAATACAGCAAATGGTCCCTGAATTCGATTCCGAAACAGATTGCCGACAAGCAGAATACCGCCTTTTGCCTTGGTGTCATTGGCGATTCGTTTAAGGAAAAGGCGAAGGAGGAAAACAATAACCGCATGTACCTCGACAGCGCCGTTTCATATCTGGCAAAAGCCATAACCTTACATAAAGAACTGAACAGCCTGCGCGATCTGTTCGACGATTACACGAGCCTGACGGAAACGTACCGATTGCAGGACAATTACAAAAGCGCACTGGAATGTTACCAAAAGGCGACGGTTTACAAAGATGCGATCTTTAATGCCGATAATAAGGAAACGATTAAGAACCTCGAAGACAAGCGCACGATTGAGCTCCGCAACAACGAGATAAAAATCAACCGAATCAGTCTCGAGGCCAAGGAAAGGCAAAAATGGTATCTCGTCTTCGGGCTGGCATTGCTCGGAATTATCGGATGCCTGCTTTTTTACCAAAGCAACAACCGCAGGAAAACCAACCGCAAACTGAACCTGATGAACACCGAACTCGGGCAGGCCAATAAATTGAAAACACGGTTGCTGGGCATCCTTAACCACGACTTGCGAAGCCCGGTGAACAGTTTCATCCATTTTATCCAGTTTCAGAAAGAAAACCCCGAACTGCTGGATACCGAAACCAAAACCCGGATCGAAAATACGACGCTGGCTTCGGCAAAAAACCTGCTGAACTCGATGGAAGACATTTTGCTGTGGACCAAGGACCAGATGGAAAATTTTGAGCCGCAGCCTAAAAACATCAAAATAGCATCGCTTTTTGAAGAGACCAAAAATCATTTTTCGGCGGTGGAAAACATCGATTTTACTTATGAGGACAAGCAAAATGCGGAAGTATTCTCTGATGAAAATTACCTCAAGACCATTGTCAGGAACCTCACCGGGAATGCCATAAAAGCACTTTCCGAAACCAAAAACCCGGTCATTTCCTGGAAAGCTTGGGAAACGGGCGGAAAAATATTCTTATCCATCACCGACAACGGCCCGGGCGCAAAAGAGGAGCAATTCCGGGCGCTTTATGACGACCGGGAAATTTCCGGAATCCAGTCGGGTTTGGGATTGCACCTGATCCGCGATCTGGCGAAAGCGATCGGTTGTGAGATTACCATGAAAACGGGGGAAGGTTCGGGTACGCAATTCACCCTGTCATTCCAATAAAAAAGCCCGGCGCAAACCGGACTTTAAGACCAAGCATAAATTTGAATATACCACATATCGAAGAAGAGGCTTGACCTATTTTTTCAACACAACCTTATCTTATTTGGAATTTGCCTGCTCCAATTTTTCCAATCTGGCGAGCAGCAGTTCATTTATTTTTTGCTGGGATTCGTTTTGCTTCCTGAGGCCAGCGATTTCATCTTGCTGTGCCTTTGCCACTTCAATCAGCAATGGCGTGATGGCAGCATAATCGACGAAATATTCGCCGGAATCATTTTTTTGTACGGCTTCAGGCATCGCAAGTTCCATTTCCTGTGCTAAGACGCCGCTTGCGGTTACCGCTTTTTGGCCTTTTTCGATTTCATTCGGAAGTAATTTGAATTGATAGGTATACCCGTTGATTTTCGCGAGCCTGTCTATCGGGTTGTCAATTTTTTGGATGTTGTCTTTCTTGTTTTTATCAGATACCTGGAAATATTGGCCCGCTTGGTCGATGTAGGCTTTCTCAG
>DATHGE010000343.1:0-14081 GCA_035317805.1 Flavobacterium sp.
CAATGGTCGCCGTTTCCGGAAGACACGGATTATTTTGATCCGGCAGCAAAGCAATTCATGCAGAATTTCCAGGTAGCCGATCTCGATAAATTATTGGCGCAATTGAAAGCCGAAAACATCACGATCGTTGGCGAACCGCAATCTTACGAGTACGGGAAATTTGCCTGGATATTGGATTTGGAAGGCAATAAAATCGAGCTTTGGGAACCGGTAGATCGCACGTTCCTGTAATTATTCCCCTTTTTCGGTAAGTTTGCGCTCGAGTTCCGCCTGAAATTCTTCCATAACGGGTTTCACGGTGCTTTCGGGAAGATCGGCAATCCGGATGTACATCAGCCCGTCGACGGCATTGTTGAATAATGGGTCGACATTAAATGCAATCACACGCGCATTCTGTTTGATGTATTTCTTGATGAGAACGGGCAAACGCAAATTTCCCGGTTCGATTTCGTCAATTATTTTGTCGAATTTATTCAAATCGGCTTCGGCTTCATTGAACACGAAATCCTTGTCGGCATCCTTAAGCTTTACCTTAAATTCCTTTTTCGGATAGATATATTGCGCCACATACGGGTCGTAATAATGCGACTTCATGAACTCGATCATCAGCGATTTCGAAAAATCAGAAAACTGGTTGCTGATGCTCACGCCGCCGATCAGGAATTTGTGTTCGGGATAACGCAGCGTCAGATGCACGATGCCTTTCCAGAGCAGGAACAGCGGCATCGGTTTTTGCTGGTAATCCTTGACGATAAAGGCGCGGCCCATTTCGATCGACTTGTGCATCATGTCGAAAAGCTCGGGCTCAAAACGGAAAAGTTCCTGAAGATAAAAGCCGTCGATGCCGTATTTCGGAAAAATCTCAGAACCCAGTCCCATACGGTAAGCACCCGCAATCTGGCTGGTTTCGTTGTCCCACAAAAACATATGGTGGTAATATTTGTCGAATTTATCAAGATCCAGCGACTCGTTCGTCCCTTCGCCCACTTCACGGAAAGTGATTTCGCGCAAACGCCCGATTTCATGCAGGACATTCGGAATCTTATGCGCTTCGGTAAAAAAGACCTCGTAGTTTTTGCTATGCAGGATCCGGCAATCGGTTTTCCGCAGGGTGTTGACTTCCGCAATGATTTTTTCCTGGTTCGCCGGAGTTGCGATCTGTTTTGGGTTTTTGGGCAATTTGAGGCTTGGCGTCTGTAGAAAAGGGACTTCCTTTTCGAAGGCATTCGCGAGCATGTATGTTTTTTTGCGCAGGAAATCAGAATACGATTCGAGCGTTTCATGTTCGTTCTCTTCGCTCACTGAAATCGGTTTCCCGATACGCACCTTAATCACGCGGTCCTTCTGCGAAAACAATTCCGATGGCAGTTTCGCCGTCCGTATCGTGTCGTTGATTTTCGAAAGCAGGTAAAACATGCGGCTGTTTTTCGCATGGAAATAAATCGGTACCACCGGAACCTGTGCCTTGCGGATGACCTTCATTGCGCCTTCTTCCCACGGCTTGTCGACCACGAGTTTGCCGTCGCGATAAGTGGAGACTTCGCCGGCCGGGAACATTCCCAACGGTTTGCCATCGCTCAAATGGCGCAGCGTTTCCTTAATTCCGACCACACTCGATTTGGCATCTTTGTGCGTCTCAAAAGGATTCACGGGCATGATGTATGGTTTCATCGGTTCGATGCGGTGCAGCAGGAAATTAGCAATAATCTTAAAATCAGGAACCCTTTCGAGCATGAGTTTCAGCAAAAGCATCCCGTCTATGCCGCCCAGCGGATGGTTGGAAATGGTAATGTAAGCGCCGTCTTTTGGCAAACGTTTAAAGTCCTCCTCGGGAATCTCAAATTTGATTTCGAGTTCGTCGAGGATGGCATTCAGGAATTCCACGTCTTTTAAATGCTTGTTGCGGTCGTATATTTTATTGAGGGTAGAAATCTTTAGAACCTTCATCAGAAGCCATCCCGAAAAAGTCCCAAAAATCCCGTACTTATCAGCATTAATAGCTTTTGCAACTTCCTTCGCGGTTACTAAACCCATGTATTGTTCGTTTTTATGGCTCGAAACAAAGATAGCAAAAAAGGCTAATTTTCTTTTTTTTTTGTCAATTATACTTTGCACTTTTTTAGTACTTTTGAAACACTAATTTTTAAGATAAATAATGAAAATTATCTCCTATAATGTCAACGGAATCCGTGCGGCAATTTCAAAAGGATTTATCGACTGGCTCAAAAGCGCCAACCCTGACGTCATCTGCCTTCAGGAGATAAAAGCGACTCAGGAACAGATCCCGGTTCTCGATTTCGAACGCGCCGGCTACCCTTATCATTACTGGTTTCCGGCCGATAAAAAAGGCTATTCGGGCGTAGCGATCCTTTCGAAGATAAAACCCAACAATGTCGTTTTCGGGACCGGGATTGCCCACATGGATTTTGAGGGCCGAAACCTGCGCGTCGATTTCGACGATATTTCCGTGATGAGTCTGTATCTGCCTTCGGGGACGAACCTTGCAAGACTCGACCATAAATTCATGTATATGGATGATTTCCAGGAATACATCCACGAACTGCGGAAACAAGTGCCGAATCTCGTCATCTGTGGCGATTACAACATCTGCCACACCGAAATCGACATCCACGACCCGATCCGCAACAAGAACGTTTCCGGATTTTTGCCGCAGGAGCGCTCGTGGCTCGACATTTTCATGAAAAACGGTTTCGTCGACAGTTTCCGCCATTTCAACAAAGACCCGCACAATTATACGTGGTGGAGTTATCGTGCCGGTGCAAGAGGCAATAACAAGGGCTGGCGTCTCGATTATATTTTAGTCAGCAAAGCGATAGAAAACCGACTTAAAAGAGCGGGAATTCTATCCGAAGCGAACCATTCCGACCACTGTCCGGTTTTGGCAGAAATCGATTAAGGAGCTATTCCGGCTTTTGCCTTTATCTCTCCGCTGCGCCGCGAGGATACCGGCGCAATCCGGGCTAGGGCAGTCCGTTACAAAACAACATTCGAACCCCATTAAAAAATAATAAAATGATCAAAAAATTAATTATTGCCATCGTCGTTCTCGCACTGACAACCTCGTGCGTTTCCAAAAAACTGTACACCGAACTCGAGGACAAATTCGCCGAACTCAAAAAAGAAAACCGCAAACTCCAGGATGAGAGCGAAGACTGCGTCAAATCCAAGAACCAGCTCGATCTCGATTACGCCACGCTCAAATCGGAACTCGAGAAAACCAAAACCGACCGCGACAAGCTCGCCAACGATTACAAAACCGCGAGCAACAATCTCAAGACCTTGCAGTCATCGTATACCGCTTTGGAGAAAAACAGCGACGACGCTTTGGCCTCCAACATGAACAAGAACCGCGACCTTTTGGCACAGCTCGAAACCAAAGAAAAAGCGCTTGCAGCAGAACAGGCGCGTCTCGACAAACTTAAGGGCGACCTGAACCAAAGTTCACAGCGTCTGGCCGAACTCGAGCAAATGATGTCTGCAAAAGATGCCGCAATGAAAAAATTGAAAGAGACACTTTCCAAAGCACTCAACAGTTTTGAAGGGAAAGGATTGACCGTGCAGCAAAAGAACGGCAAAGTTTACGTTTCTATGGAAAACAAATTGCTGTTCAACTCCGGAAGCTGGGCTGTTGGTGCCGAAGGAAGAAGCGCCGTTGTTGAAGTCGGGAAAGTGCTTGGCGACAATCCCGATATTTCCGTACTGATCGAAGGCCACACCGACGATGACGCTTACGGCGGTTCGGGCCCGATTGCCGACAACTGGGACTTGTCTACGAAACGTGCCACGGTAATCGTCAACATCTTAGCCGAAAACAAAAAGGTCAACAAGCAAAACCTCACGGCAGCCGGACGCAGCCAATATGCGCCGTTGATGCCAAACACTTCCGCCGAAGGCAAAGCCAAAAACAGGAGAATTGAGATTATCCTGACCCCGAAACTGGACGAGATTTCGAAAATGCTGAACGAATTGTAAAAGAAGCTGCTGAGCAGCTGAGTGCCTAAGTCCCTGAGTTTTCTCTGGCTCAGCATTCGGCTTCTCAGGCACTCAACTCCTCAGAATGAAATACACCAATTTACCCAATACCAAGATCAAAGTCAGCAAAATCTGCCTCGGTACCATGACTTTCGGACGCCAGAATACGGAAGCCGAAGGCCATTCCCAGATTGATTATGCGCTCGAACAGGGAATCAATTTTATAGACACCGCCGAAATGTATCCGGTTCCTTCGCAAGAGCCGACTTATGGGCATACCGAAAAAATCATCGGAACCTGGCTTAAGAAATCAGGGAAGCGGGAAGACATTGTTTTGGCGACGAAAATTGCCGGAGCGAATCGCGGCCTGCCATTTATCCGGGAAGATCTGGGCTTCAATTCAAAAACTATCAACGAATCGGTAGACAAAAGTTTGTCCAGGCTACAGACCGATCATATCGATTTGTACCAACTGCACTGGCCGGAACGCAAAGTCAATTTCTTCGGACAGCGCGGATTTACGGTTCAGGAAGATGCGTGGGAAGACAATTTCCAATCGGTGTTGGGAACGCTCGCGGAACTGATCCAAAAGGGAAAAATCAGACAGGTCGGGGTTTCCAATGAAACACCTTGGGGCTTGATGCGTTTTCTCGAAGAAAGCAAAAAACACAATTTGCCCAAAATCGCTACAATCCAAAATCCATATTCCCTGGTCAACCGCAGTTTCGAAAGCACATTATTTGAAGTTTGTTATAGGGAAAAAGTAGGCTTGCTGGCATATTCTCCGCTGGGTTTCGGAATCCTGTCGGGGAAATACCTATTGGAAGTGCAAGATCCGAAAGCCCGTTTGAACCTGTTTCCGCAATTTGCAAGATACAATTCGCAGTCTACACGCGAGGCTTCCAAAAGGTACAGTGAAATCGCCCATGATTCAGGACTCACGCTCACCGAAATGGCGCTCGCGTTCGTACAAAGGCAGTCTTTTGTGACGAGTACGATTATCGGCGCGACCAGTATGGCGCAGCTTAAAGAGAATATTGCAACAACGGCGGTTTCGTTGTCGGATTCGGTTATTGCGGAAATAGAAAAGGTGCAGAACCGTTTTCCGGATCCTGCACCTTAAGCTATTTTAAAAAATTCTTATTTCGTAATGGCCAATTTCGTAGTGGAAGTCGCGCCAAGGAGATCTTCAATATTTACGACATAGATACCGCTTTGAAGCGTGTTCGTGTCGACAGGATTCGCATCCGAATCGATGCGCTGTTGCAACAATATTTTTCCGGTAACGTCGAGGATTTTAACGGTTGCGGGGAAACTGGCGTTGGTCATTTTTACATAAAATTCTGAAGAAGTCGGGTTCGGGGAAATCGCAAATCCGGGCTGGCCGAAGCTTTTCGTCCCGAGTGCGCTGTCAATAACCCTATGGATTTTTCCTGTTCCTGAAGCCGCGACATACAATTCGCCATTGATATCCTGTCCGAAAGTCGTAAAATAATTACTTCCCGCAAAGGTGCTGGAATAGCTAATCACATTCGTATTCACATTGACCATCCCAATTCTGTTAACGCAATAATCGGCAAAGAAATATTTGTTCTGCATGGTTGGGTAAGTTGTTCCCGTATAAACATATCCGCCCGTAATTGAACAGGCACCGCCGCTATGTGTGTATGAAGCAATAGGAAAAGTATAGGTTGTCGTCGGTACGGCACAGCCAACGGTATAGACGCTGTTGGCTTCATAACAATTCCAGCCATAATTTAAACCGGCCGCTGATGAACTTACATGATTGATTTCCTCGATGGCATTCTGGCCCACATCGGCAATCCACAGATCGCCTGTAACGCGGTCGAAAGAATATTTCCACGGATTTCTCATTCCAATCGCCCAGATTTCGTCATTTCCGGCAACACCCACTCCGTAAGGATTTGTCGCGGGAATACCATAAGGTAGCGCTCCGGTAGTCGTATCAACGTCGATGCGCAGCATTTTCCCTAAATTCTCAGTGATATTTTGCGCACGGTTACCTGGATCGCCGCCACTTCCGCCATCGCCCATCCCGACATAAAGATAGCCGTCGGGGCCAAAACGCAACGTTCCGCCATTGTGGTTGGAAAATGGCTGTGCAATTGTGAGTAAAGGCGTACCTGTTGCCAGTGCGAGATCAGGATTATTGGGGTCTACAGAATATCTTGCGATAACCGTAGCACCATCGCCTGCACGGGTATAGTTCACAAAGAAAAATCCGTTTGTTGTATATTGTGGGTGGAAAGCTAGCCCTAAAAGACCTTGTTCTCCTCCGCTCAGGATTGTGGCGGAAGTCAGTGTCAGGAAGTTGTTTGGTTTGATGGTTCCGTCCGGATTTACAATCCGTATCGCGCCGCCTTGCTGAACGACGAATAAACGCGCATCTCCGGCGTTGACAATTTCAACAGGATCGGTAAACCCGGAGGCAAATACCGGGATTGCAATAGTTTGCGAAAACGATGTTATGGAGATTGCGAATAAAAGTAGCGTAATTTTAGTTTTCATGGTTCTCTGCTTTAATAGTTTATTGTAAAAATAGGGAATTACATCCAAAAACCTTATGCTTTGAATATTAATACTTTATATAATTCCAATTAAGAAAGGAGGCCGTTAAAGGTTTTCGATTACCCTGTCTTTTGGATACCGGATGCGGTAGCTGACCCGCAATTTTTTCGTTTCGTTTGGCTTGAGATTTAAGTCCCAGGTCAGGATTCCGGTTTCGGTGCTTACCTTGGCATTATCACTTTCTTTAAGTTCGATTTCGATGTCTTTGTCGGGGCTTAGCGGATATTGGTCTTTCACCATCAGATTGACCGCTTCTTTCTTATTGTTGCGGATGGTGATGTCGTAAGTAAAGGCCTGTTCTTTTTTAGAGGAAAGGAATTTTGTGCCCGATTTATCCACAATCTTTTCGCGCTTGATAGACATTTTCCGGTCTTTTCCCATACTCAGGCTCAATGTATCGGAAACCTGGTTCGGGTTGATACTCGTTTTCCCGACATACATGTCCTCGAATATGATGTTGGCTTCGCCCGGCAATAAATTGAATTTAGAATAATCGTTGATTTCCGCCAAAAGATATGCTTCCTGTTCTACGCGCGGCGCGGCATAATATTTATAGCTGGCCGGCAGTTTGATCTCGGTCAGGGCAACACTATGCGCTTTCCCGTTCGAAAGGATGTCGTAAGGCACATCGATGTCGAAGGAAATATTGAGCTGGTTTTCGACAGCATCAGTTTTTACGGTAGTAATAGCATATCCAACAGAACGTTTCTCTTTCTTTATGCCCATGCTTGTTACAACAACCTCTGAAAGCTTGTCTTCATTTTCCGAAAGGTCATCTTTGCGATAAACATTCTGATAGCGCAAAAACCACGGATTCAATTGAGGCGCCTGGTTGTTGTCATTCGGATTTCCGCTCGACAGCGTAAGTTTCACTTTCTTCCAGTCGATTCCGGTATTCTGCGTCACCTGCGCTTTGTAAACCATGTCAATCGGTTCCGAAATGTTTTTGGCGCGCAGGTCATAAACCGGTTTCCACCACGCGTTGCTGCAAAGGTAATTGATGTTGAATTCGGTATTTCCGGCGACTTCGTTCATCACCTGCAGAATCAGTTTCCCTTTCGAGGTTTTCTCCTCATCTTTCGTATCGATCTCAAGCTTGTTTTTGAGTTTTTCGAGAAGCGTTTTGGTCTTTGTGATTTTCTCTTCGAAAGCATCAAAATTATTCCACGATTCGGCCCTTTTTATTTTGTAGAATTCGAGCATCTTGGCCAGTTCGGCTACATTTAATCCCGAATTGGCACCGTAAACCTGCTGGTTCTTGTCGAGCAATTCGATCGCCGCCGATTCCGAATCCTGTGCGTGCGTCAATTTTTTCAGTTGCTTTTCGACCAACTGGATGCTGTCGCGGACGCTTTTGACTAAAGGCGAGTTTTCATCCACATCATATTCCTTGATGTAATTGCTCGTAAACTGTACCGAAAGAACCGTCACGGTTGACGGCGTGCCAATCTGGACCGTATTCTCGCTGACATAATCGGAGACATTCGTAATCACAATTTCGCTGGTTCCTTTCGGGAGGTTCACCGAAGCGGCCTGTGAAATCTCGGCCATATTGAAATAAACGGTGACGTCTTTCACCTTTGCCGAAACAAAAATCGGTTTTTGTGCGAAAGTGGCGCCTGCCATCAAAAGAAAAACAAGCAAAAATGGGGTTGGTCTGTTCATAGGATTGGTTAAAAGTCAAATTCTTCTATCGAGGTCGAATCGATTTCCTTAATCAATTGTGTTTTGGTACGGACATAAGATCGCGCCGGTCCGGTAACCATAATCGGCAATTCATAAATCGTATCAACCGCCGTGATGACGCCGCGCCTTAGCATGATATTCCGGACACTTCTGTCGCGGCTTCGGGCATAGGGCTTCAGGTTGGCATCGCTGTTGAACTGGTACATGAATTTTCTCGGACTCGGGATAATATTCGCCAGGAAAAGGCATTCGTTGAGCGACAGTTGCGACGGACTCTTTTCAAAGTAAAAATAGGACGCTTCGCCGATTCCGTAGACATTCGGTCCCCATTCGATAATATTGAAATAGACTTCAAGCATGCGTTCCTTGTTGACGATGCGGTTGTTTTCAAGGATGTAAACGAGCAGGATTTCCTCGAGCTTGCGCGAAAGCGTCTTTTCGCGCGTCAGGAAAACGTTCTTGATAAGCTGCATGCTGATGGTACTGGCGCCGCGCGTGAATTTTTTGGTCTTGATATTCTTGACAATCGATTGCTTGAACGCTTCATTGATGAAACCTTTGTGTTGGAAGAATGAAGGGTCTTCTGTAGTCAATACCGATTTTCTCAGATATGGCGTAATGCTGCTGAGCGGCGCATAATTCGGATTGCCTCTTCCCACCAGAATTGGGCGCTGCGGTTTGCCCGAAATCATCGCGCGGTAAACGAATTCATGGTTGAGCTTGTCGAGATCGGCTTCTCCAAACTTGATGATTTTCAGGCCTTCCTTGTTGAGTTTGCTGTCGAAAACCACACCGTTCGGTTTGCTCTTGTTGTATTCGAAGTTGAGGTGGTAATCAAAATTCCCTTCGGCTTCCATGCCTTCAAAATGGGTGAATAATCCTTCGGGCAGCGACTCGATAAAATCCTGCGCCTTCATTTTCGGAATGGCAATCCGGAGTCGGTAAATCTTGTCCTTTTCGTTGTTGTATTCGATATAGGGGTGGAATTTCATTTTATTGAGCTGGACATTCGAACTGCTGTCGACCGCAATAAAATTTTCCCCGAAAAGCAAATGGTAATCGAACTTCGCGCTTTTAATTACCACATCTTTCTGGGCGATTTTCTCATGATTCACCTGAAGATTGGCGATCGAAGAAAAACCGTCGATGTGCAATTCGCCGCCGTCCATTTCGATATTGGAAACCTTTAGCCGGATCGAATCGAAAGACGCCTTGAGGTTATAGCGCTCATCAAAATAAGGCACGCGGATTTTCCCCGTATCGATATTGAAAAAACGCAAATCGGTTTGCTTGTTCCTCGGATCGGCAAGCCCGGTAATGCGCCAACGCTGCGTAAAAGTATTGGTCTGCACTTCTATGGAAGATTCGAGCCGTTTGTCTTCGAGCGCCAATGTCGTCAGGCTGAGCTTTGCCTTTTTGCCCATGTCGTCCATGCGCAGCGACAGGTTTTCGAGTTTCATGTCGGTCGGAATCAGGTTGAGCGCTTGGTTCAGGATGCGATAGGCGAGTTCGGCGTAGTTTGTTTTTTTGGAAATATCTTCTTCAGTTTTCTTTTTCTTTGGCAGAAAAGCATCGAAGTTCTTGCCGTTCTCATTCTTCACCAATTGCACAAATCCGTTTTTTGCCTCGAGGCTGCCGAGCTGGATACTTCCGGTAAGCAAGTGCCAGAAATTGACTTCCGTCCGGATGCTTTCGATGCGGAAAAGCGTATCGGCCTTTTTTGGCACCAGCACGATGTCTCTCATGGCCACGCTTGTGAGACCTTCAAATTTCGCTTGCTTTACCGAGAATTTACAGTTGTAATCGCGGTCCATTTTGGAGGAAATCTCCACGAGTGCTTTCTGCAATATGGCATCCCGGAAAATCATCGCACCAATCACCAACAATATAAAACACAGCCCGATGATTTTCAGGGCAAGGAATATTTTTTGTCTGGTGGTTCTTTTTCTGGAATTTCTGGATTTCATGAAAGCAATTTTATTTCTAAGGTAGTATTTTTATCCGAATAATTCGCTGGCGACATCTTCAATTTTGGAAACGAGGCGCACCTTGATTACGGTATTTTTGAGGGCAATCTTATTGTATTTGGAAACGAATATTGTCGTAAATCCGAGTTTTTCAGCTTCCTGGATGCGTTGGTCGACGCGGTTCACGGGACGGATTTCACCCGAAAGGCCGACTTCCCCTGCAAAGCAAAAACCTTCGCCGATCGGGATGTCTTCATTGGAAGACAGAATAGCCGCCACAACGGCCAAATCAATCGCCGGGTCGTCAACGGTGATGCCGCCGGTGATGTTGAGGAAAACGTCTTTGGTTCCGAGACGGAATCCGGCGCGTTTTTCAAGCACTGCCAAAATCATATTGAGCCTTTTGGCGTTGTATCCGGTCGTGCTTCGTTGCGGCGTTCCATAAACCGCAGTGCTCACCAAAGCCTGGATCTCAATCATTAACGGACGCATGCCCTCGAGCGTACAGGCGATTGCGGTTCCCGATAATTCCTCGCCTTTGTGCGAAATCAAGATTTCCGACGGATTGGAAACTTCGCGCAGTCCGCTGCCCTGCATCTCATAAATCCCGAGTTCGGCGGTCGAGCCGAAACGGTTTTTGAGTGAACGCAAAATTCTGTAAACATGGTTGCGGTCGCCCTCGAACTGCAAAACCGTATCGACCATGTGTTCGAGGATTTTGGGTCCGGCGATGGTTCCGTCTTTGGTGATGTGTCCGATTAAGATGACCGGGATATTGGTTTCTTTGGCGAATTTGATGAGTTCGGCGGTGCATTCACGGATTTGCGAAATGCTGCCCGGCGACGCTTCGATATAATCGGTATGCAAGGTCTGGATCGAATCGATGATGACGATATCGGGTTCGATTTCCTGGATCTGTGCGAAAATATGCTGCGTTTTGGTTTCTGTCAGGATGTAACAATTGTCGCCGTCTGGCGTAATCCTTTCTGCGCGCATCTTGATTTGCTTCTGGCTTTCTTCTCCCGAAACGTATAATGTTTTGTAAGGCAATTTGAGTGAAATCTGCAGCAGCAGCGTACTTTTCCCGATTCCGGGTTCGCCGCCAAGCAAAATCAGAGATCCGGGAACAATACCGCCGCCAAGCACACGGTTGAGCTCGCCATCGCAGGAGTCCATGCGGATTTCCTGTGTCGAATCGATTTCATTGATGCGCAGCGGTTTTACGGTTCGTTTCGATTCGGAAGAACTGGTTGTTTTCCAGCTTTGCTTCTGGTCTTTCTGGACGATTTCCTCGACTATCGTGTTCCATTCTTTACAGGAATTGCACTGGCCTTGCCATCTGGCGTATTGTGCGCCGCAATTCTGGCAAAAAAAGGAGGTTTTAACTTTGGACATAAATAGGTTTACTGATTCTTGAGTTCGTCGGCTTTGTTGAGCATCATGTCTTTGGTCAGGTCGCCGATTTCTTCTTTCTGGAAGGCGTTCTGGTAAGATCTCACCGCTTTTTTCAGGTCGCCCGTTTTTTCATACATCATCGCCATTTCGTAATCGTAGAGCATACTTTTAGGATAGCTTTTTTTGGCGAGATCGGCGAGCTGGTCGAATTCTCCATAGGCCTTATTTTTCATGATGGCGGCTTCTATAGCCTTGAAATCATTGATTCTGATGGGCATTTTGATACTCAGGGATTTTTCGATGATATCGTATTTGTTCTTGAGATATTCCACATAACCCGAAGGCAACGGCGCAATCTTCGTGTCAAATTCGGAGGTCGAGATAGGCTGGTAGACCGCGAAAAACTGGTACAGCGCATTCGGGATCGAAAGCAGCACGAGCGAATAATGCGACGCGCCCTTGAACTCATCGAAATGGTAGCTCAAAGTCGGTTTCGTAATGACTTTCGCCCCGGCATCCAACGCGACAATCCTTTTCTGCATTTTCTTGACATCGCCATCTGCGGTCGACTGGTAGTAATAGATCGGTTTTGAGATCAGCGACAGCCTTTCCGGAAGCTGTTCTTCCATGCCTTTCGGCAATTCCGGGCTCATCGAGATATAGGCATCAAAAAGCGGCTGGTCTTTGTAAAGATAGAAATTCATGAATCCGGCTGTCGTGTCATGCCCGGCGATAATCTTGAACGGTGCCACGCGGAAATTCTTTTCAATCCACGGCATCAGTTCCAAACCGACGAACTCGAAGAATTTGTCACCACTTTCTGCAGGCAATCCTGTGGTTTCATCGACGGCGCAATCTACCGAGCGTTCGTCTTTTTTATTCTGGCTGATGGCGATGATGATCACTTCGGGAAGATCGTCCCAATAAGCGCCATAACTCAACGCGCCCTGAAACGGGTCGAAAAGGTAATCTCCGTCAAGGAGCACGAGCAAAGGGTATTTTTTGGTAGGGTTTTTTTCGTAGGAAGGCGGCAATCCAATGGTGATTTCGCGGTCTTCGTTGAGTTTTTTTGAGGGGAAAACTTCTACTGTTTTTTGGGCTTCAACAGGAATAAAGCAAATAAATGCCAGTACTAGCAACAGTTGTTTCATCGGTTTGTTTTGTTGGTTATTTAATTGTCTGTTAAATCGACCACCAAGATAACAATTTATTTGCTTCGATTAAAAACGGGCAATAATAAAAAGGAAAGCACGCCCATAATGAGCACGACAAACATTTGCGAGGTCCATACGATCCATCCGAAGGCGTTCCCGACGGTTTCGGAAATGGAGTAGAAAAGCAGGATTTTTGAAATCAGGAAAGGGTAAGACCCGAAGCCGCTGTTGGTAAAAGCGATGGCGATGCTTCCGACTACAAAAGCCGTTACGACTGCGCCGACAGATAAGTTGCTGGTCTCGGGAAATGCAAAAATCGTCACATAAAACATCAGGATGTAAGAAAACCAGATGAAAATGGTATGGAAGAAATATTCCCATTTTTTTTCCATGTGGATGATACTGAAAAGCCCTTCCTTTAACCCCGAGATTTTTTGCTTGAGATTGAGTATTACCGGCGATTTCGAATACAGATAAATGAGCAGCAGGAAGACAAAAAGAAACAGTCCGGAACCCATGAACAAGAGCAATTTGTGCAGCGGAATCTTATCAAGGATAAACGCCTTTACGATCTTAAACTGCATAAAAACCGCCAGAAGCATGAAGAGCAGCAGCACGACCATATCGATAATGCGTTCGGCGACGATGCTCCCGAAACCTTTGTCGAAAGGGATGTTGTCATATTTTTTTACGATCAGCGCCCGTGAGATTTCGCCCGATTTCGGAACGGTAAGGTTTAGGAGATAGCCGATATTTACCGCCATGAAGTTGTTGCGGAACGAAGACGCGTATCCCATCTGCGACAGCGAGAATTTCCAACGGTAAGCGCGTGAGGCATTGCCTAAAACCGCGATGATTGCGGCAATGAAAATATAGGTGTAATCGGCATTTTTGAAATAGCCTTTGATTTCCTCGATTTGTTCAGGGGTAAATTTCTGATAGGTGTAAACAATCAGGTAAACGCCCAATAAAACCGGGAGCAGGATAGACAGCCATTTACTGATTTGCTGCTTCAACTTAGGTCAGGGAATTATCTTTCTCATTCGGAAACACCAGACTTGGCTTGAATGACTTGGCTTCTTCGATGTCGAGAATGCCATAAGAAATGATGATGATGATGTCGCCTTTCTGCACTTTCCTTGCAGCAGGGCCGTTGAGCGTGATTTCGCCGCTGTTGCGGTTTCCCTTGATGGCGTATGTTTCAAGGCGTTCGCCGTTATTGATATTGACGATGGATACTTTCTCGCCTTCGATGAGGTTGGAGGCTTCCATAAGCGCTTCATCAATGGTGATGCTG
>DATHGE010000344.1:0-2799 GCA_035317805.1 Flavobacterium sp.
ATCAACGGGCTGAACTGCTCCACAAGGTTGATATTCGAAATGATGGTTTTGTTGTACAGATTTCCACCCGTGTCCACATTCAGTGATCCGTCGTTTCTGCGTCCCGAAGGCGCTTTGTCGTATTCGAAATTCGAACGGAAAGCATTGATCGTATACGATGCCTTATAACTGTTCTGCAAGGAGAAACGCTTGAATCTATCCTTGAAGAATTTATAGCGCATCAAACCGCTGTATTTGATTGTCCAGTTTGGAATCGGAATATCGCGGAAAGCATCGAGTGAAATTTTCTTCGTATCCTCGCCTGCTTTTCCGCTGTATAAACCAGTGTAAGCTGCCAGAAACGAAGGCAATAACACTGCCTGGTTGTTTTTTCCGAAACCAACCGGATAACCGGCATTCGAAACTGCAATGTTGTAATTTGGGTCGGTTGAAGACAGAATCTCATCGCCGTATCTCGGGAAATTTGGCGATCCGTAAAATTGCTCCGCCAAACGGTTGGCGACAATCAGCCTGTTGTTTTTAAGGTCTTCAAAAGCAACCGAATTGTTCTCGTCGCTTTTCTTGAAAGCCGTTTTCAACATGATGGTTGAGATTGAGAAATTACCAAATGAATAAGGCGATCTCGAATTGTACTGTCCATCAGAAGACACATCGTATTGCTCCGAATAGTTATCCACATAGGTACGGTCGGCGTTCAGGTCGATTTTAAAATCAGGGAAAAGATCGACATTCGCGGTCATGTTAAGCGTTTTGCTGGTCACGGCCGTATAGCTCTGGTTGAATTCCTGGTAATTGGTCAGGTAGCCATTCTTAGCGGCCTCGTAGCGCACATCGTCCTGGGATCCGAAAACGAAACCTAGTGTTGGTTTGGACGTTCCAAGAAAACCAAGTCCCGGCGTATAACCCGGCAAAACCGTTCCGCTGTTCTGTGTATAATTGACCTGGATATTTTTGATGCTTGTCGCAACACCGATCAGTCCGTTTACAAAAACATTCCCTTCGTTGGCTTTCGGCACGGCTGTGTTTGTAATTTTCTCCCCCGGTTTTGGCGCTTTTACCGGTGCTTTTGCTCCGGCTTTTGGCGTTTTTTTCGTAAGTCCGATATATTTATAGAACGAATCCATATTGAATGTCGTGTTCAGTTTGTGCGAGGCCGCATTCTGGATCGTATTTCCCAAATCGTAAGTCACACCTTCAATTTCTACCTCAGACAAGGCGATGGAGGCCCGCTGCCAGCTGTAATCGCCGGTGTAAGAATAAGCCGACTTGATAAAGCTGAAAGCCGGAATCTTATTGATCGGAATGTCATAATTCACGATAAATTGTTGCGAATGCTGGTTCGGATCCCCAACATTCCAGTAATCGTCCCAAATCGTAACCGTATTGTCCGGCTCGTTATTCTCATTGAGATAGTTGCGGACGATATTGCTCGAGGTCACATTATAGCTCAATTTCAGCGCCTTGGTCAGGTTGTAGTTGAAGCCATATTGATAATTGAAAAGGAAATTGCGTCGGTAGAGCGGATCCAGCGGAATGCCTTCCACGTCAATCTGCCTGAACTGCTGCTTGTTATACTGCCTGATGATGTTCGTGCTGAACGAAATATTCGACGGCAGGTAATTGAAATTGAAATCGCTCAGCATTTTCCAGTATTCACTTTTCTTAAGGAACTTGGTTTTCTTAAACGGCTCTATCGGTTTCGGCTGGAACGTAAATGCATAATCTACGGTCGTATTGACTTGTTGGTCGCGGAAGTTTTCAATCTCAAAATTATGGCGTTCCACCTCGTTATACGAATAAGATAAGGTAAGGTTTTCAGGATCGTAAACATGCTGTTTCTGTTCTGCTCCCCTTTCTTTTCTGACACCAATAAAGTTGATGCTCTGGCGTTTCGTATAATCGATTGCACGGTCCTTGATCACTTCTTTTTCGTTCGGATCTGCCGTCACATCAAGCAACTGGTCCAGTTTGATATCCTGGTTGAATGGATCATACTCGGGCGTAATGGTCTCTTCCCCGATCGCATAATTGAACGGCAGGTTGATGCCCCATTTTTTCGGAAGCAGTTTCCCCAAATTCAGATTCGTCACAATATTATACTGCTGCAAATCTTCGCGGCTTCTTTCATTCGGGCCTTGCTCTAACGTTCCAAATCCGATCGTGCTCATTTTACCGGTTGCGGAAAGCGTGGCGAAATCGGCGATGTTACCGTCAACATTGACCACTGCAGCCATACCGCCTTTGTTGTCCATTTCGGCAAGACGCAATTCGTTAAACCATACTTCCCCGCTGATTGGCCTTCCGGCAGGATTCGCCGGGTTTTTAGTATTGTTTTTTAAACCGACCATCAGCGTGCGCACCAAACCGAAATTCGGATTTCCCCTGACCCCAATCCTCAGATTACCCGGCTGCGAAGGATCGAGCTCGGTCTGGTTCATATAGAAGGTTTCTCCTGGAGCCAACGGCGGCTGGGATCTTGATAATATTTTCAATTGGGTCAATAAAGACAAAGGCAGGTCGATGTTATTGATTCCGGGCCATACATTTTCAGCCGTCGAGGCGGAAGTGAGCGGTGTAGTTTCCAACGGAATTTCCACCTGATAATAATTTTCCGTAAAGTCATTCCCAAAACGGATGAAAGCGACCATTTCGTTAGGCTGTAATGGTGCAGCATCTGCCTGGAGCGCTTCGGCATGAAGGAACATCTTCAATCTCTTGAACTGGCGCATGTCGACACTTACATTTTTAAATACGGCCCTTGAATCGCCCGGCTCCAATCCCGTTCCCGAAACGCGCAAT
>DATHGE010000345.1:0-10036 GCA_035317805.1 Flavobacterium sp.
GTTCGTTGAAGCTACAGGTAAAAACGATACCGTTCCGGGTTTCAAAAATGCACCGAACACAGCTGAATTCGTAAACGAAAATTCAGCGATTCCTTACGACTCCACTTACGTAGCTAAAAAAGACCTTCCTGCGGCAGATGCGGAAGCGTTGTTTAATTTACCTGCAGGAGAAGTTTACGGACCTTATGTTCGCGGCGGATACTATTGCATCTCAAAATCGATGGGAAGAAAAGCCGGAGCGAACGCAAAAGCAAGCCATATCCTGATTTCTTACGAAGGCACACAGGTTCCGAACAAGAAAGAGAAAAGAACCAAAGAACAGGCTAAAGCCAAAGCGGAAATGTTATTGGCGCAAGTAAAAGCAAATCCGTCAAGCTTCCTGATGTTGGCTTTGACCAACTCTGATGACTCGTCTGCACAGCAAGGCGGCGATTTGGGTTATTTCAGCCAGGGACAAATGGTGAAGCCATTTAATGATTTTGTATTCAACAACCCAATCGGTACGATTGGTTTGGTTGAGACCGATTTCGGTTTCCATATCATCAACGTGACCGATAAACAGGATGCTATCCGTTTGGCGACTATCGCAGAAAAAATCGAGGCTTCTGAAGCGACTACCGATAAACTGTATACCAAAGCGGTAAAATTTGAAATGGACGCGAGTTCGAAAGATTTCGAAAAAACGGCTAAAGATGCAGGCTTAACGGTCAATCCATCGATCAAGGTAAAACAAATGGACGAAATGTTCGGTGGTTTGGGCGCACAAAGACAAATGGTAAGATGGGCTTTTGAAAAAGATACCAAAGTGGGCGACGTGAAACGTTTTGAAATAGCCAACCTTGGAAACGTGATCGTGAAACTGAAAAAAGTAAACGAAGAAGGACTGACTGCTATTGACGAGGCAAGGCCAATGATTGAGCCAATCCTCAAAAACAAGAAAAAAGCAGAAAAGATCAAAGCTAAAATGAAAGGTGCAACTCTGGAAACGATTGCTCAGGCTTCGGCTTCTACGGTTCAGCAAGTAGCCGATATGACCATTGACAACGCTAACCTGCCAGGCGCAGGTCCGGAGAAAAAAGTGGTTGGAACGGCTTTCGCTACTGCAGTGAATAAAGTTTCAGCGCCAATCGAAGGCAATTCGGGTGTATTCGTGGTAAAACCTACATTGGTGACAAAAGCCCCGGCTTTGAAAGACCACAAAGATTATACGGCGAAAGTAAAAGCACAGGTTCAGGGTTATTCCGGACGTGTAATTCCAGCCCTGAAAGCGGAAGCCGACATCAAAGACAGCAGAGCAGATTTCAATTACTAAGATTGAAAAGCCATAAAAATAAAAAATCCCGATTCGTTCGGGATTTTTTTTTACAATATCATTTGGGAAAAAGGAATCACAGTTTCGAATCCCTTTGCAGAAAAATAAGCGGTTGGATCCTCTTCCGCGGCGGCGAGTATAAAATCACCGCCCCAGGCACCGAGGCTTTTTACGGTTCCGCGGAAATCGGCAAACAGGTTTTCTTTGACGGTTGGCATTTGCAGGATTTCGCCCAGTAAATTTTCATGCTTTTCCAATTGGCTGCAGAAAAAAGCAAAATCATCTGTTTTTAAAATCGATTCGGTAATCGCGTTTACCATTGGAATAACAGCTTCGAGGTTTTTGCGGTTGCTTTTATAGGAAGCAATCGCCGATTTGCTGCTTTGCTTTTTATTAAGGTACACAAAGTAAAGCCTTTCCGAAAATTCCGGATTGAAACGAACGGTTTCTACAATAGGATTTCCGTTTTCCAAAGCATAGACAATTGGCGTATCGTTTTGGGCGCAGGCGATATCGTAACCGCTTCCGCCGAAACTGTTCCTGAGCAATTCGAATGCGTCGATTTTAAGCCACTGGGCAATATTGCTGATCAAAGTTGAAGAAGTGCCCAACCCCCAAAGTTTAGGAAATGTGAGCGCCGTGGTGATGCTATAGCCTTTGGACTCGAGAAATTCGGGATTTAATTTATGGGCTTCGTGCAGAATTTCAATTAGTGTGTCTTTTATTGGATTGCCAAAGACTGCTTTTTCGATGATATCTGTAAACGAAATTAAATCCTCGAACCAAATGCTTGCGTCATTATCAAAACTTTTCCATTGAATTGCCTTCCCGGAACTCTCATCAGCCACAAGGTTCTGCCCAAATTTGGCAGGCAAGGCCAATGCCTTCGCGCCATCAAGAACCAAATATTCCCCTGTGATTAAAAGTTTACCGTTGCTATAGAATGTTTGTGGCATTTTATTTTTAAGATTATTTGAACGTTCGATTATTTTCTCAAACTCCCAATAAATTCAACCACGGCCGAATGCGAAACCGCATTTGCCTTAAAATGTTTTTTGATTACCGAACGTTCCTCATCCGTCGCCTCAAACTGGTTAATGATATTATTGAGGTGCATTTTCATATGGCCTTCCTGGATTCCGGTGGTTGTAAGCGAACGCAATGCCGCGAAATTCTGCGCCAATCCTGCCGAAGCGACAACCTGCATCAGTTCGCGAGCGGTCGGTTTTTCGAGCATCTGCAATGCAAATTTCACCAATGGATGTAAGGATGTGAGTCCGCCCACAGTTCCCAAAGCCAACGGGATTTCCATCCAAAAGGTAAATATGCCGTCTTCGATTTTGGCGTGCGACAAACTTTCATATTGCCCATTTCTTGAAGCATAAGCATGGATTCCGGCTTCTACTGCACGGAAATCATTTCCCGTTGCCAGAACCACCGCATCGATGCCGTTCATAATGCCTTTGTTGTGCGTCACGGCGCGGAAAGGCTCGACTTCGGCAATCTGTATCGCCTGGATGAATTTTTCGGCAAACTGCTGTGGGTTTTCGATATTTTTGTCCGCCAATTCGGCCACTTTACACGAAACTTCGGCACGTACGACGCAATTCGGGACATAATTGGACAAAATGCTCATCACGATGCGGATGTTTTTCTCTTCCTTCGAAAACGGTTCATGCGCCGCCGCTTCATCAATGAGGGTTTTGGCAAACTGTTCGAGGCAGGAATTGATAAAATTGGCGCCCATCGAATCCTTCGTTTCAAAAGTCGCATGCAATTGGAAATAGCCGGGCATCAAAGCCGTTTTATTGCGAAGTTCGATATCTGAAATCCCGCCGCCGCGTTGCCGCATATTTTTGGTCAGGCTTTCGGTGTTGCTGAAAAATTTGGGTTTGATGGTTTCGAAAAAACGCTCCAGTTTGGACACTTCGCCATTGTAGGTGAAATGCACCTGCCCGATTTTTTCGGTACCGATGACTGTGGTTTTGAATCCGCCGCGCGCTGCCCAGAATTTGGCCGATTTCGCCGCTGCGGCAACTACCGAACTTTCCTCAATCGCCATTGGAACCGTATAATATTTGCCGTTGATGAGGAAATTGGGAGCGATTCCGAGCGGCAGGTAGAAATTCGTAATCGTATTTTCAATGAACTCGTCGTGTAGTTTTTGCAACTTTTCGTCCGTATTCCAGTAATTTTTAATGAGGAAAACTGCCTCTTCGGGATTGGAAAAATACGTGTTGGCAATCCAGTTGATTTTTTCTTCTTTGGATAATTTGGAAAATCCTGCAACGGCTTCGGTCATCTTAAATTGGTGTTGAATGCTGTCGCAAAGATAAGTTTTCCATTGAAATATAGGGGTTTGATTTTGAACTTTCCAAAGGTTGGAATTTTATCAACAACGCCCAATTTTTAACTTTTGAAATTTCGTTTTCATCCATCCGAAATGTAATTTTAGAAACAAACTTATGAACGACGAAAGCCAATATATCAAAGGAAGAGGTGCGCAGAAAAATGTGCACAACCGCTTTTTTGCCGAATCTCAGGAGATGCTCGACGATTTCCTGAACTATTGTCATGTGGAAGGCGATTCGGCCGACGACAACAAAACGAGTTTCCTTGAAGTCTTTCCAAAAACCATTGTCAATAAAGTGGACAGCCCCGATGTCGGGATGGGATATTCGATGAACCCGTACCAGGGCTGCGAGCACGGCTGCATTTATTGCTTCGCACGCAATTCCCATGAATATTGGGGTTACAGTGCGGGATTGGATTTCGAACGCAAGATTCTCGTCAAGAAGAATGCGCCGCAGCTATTGGAGGAAAAACTCAAAAGCAAGAACTGGCAGGCGCATACGATTGTGATGTCGGGCAACACGGATTGTTACCAGCCCGCAGAGCGCAAATTCCAAATAACAAGACAATGCCTCGAACTGTTCCATAAATACCGGCATCCGGTGGCGATCATTACGAAAAATGCGCTGATCACGCGCGACCTTGATATCCTGACCGAATTGGCCAAAGACAATCTCATCGGTGTCAATGTCTCGATAACGTCGCTTTCGGAAAAGACACGCCAATTGTTGGAACCGAGAACGGCAACAATCCAAAAGCGGCTCGAAACCGTAAAAATCCTTTCGCAAAACGGAATTCCCGTAAATGTGATGCTCGCGCCGATTATTCCCGGAATCAACAGCCATGAGATTTTGCCATTGGCGAAAGCCGTTTCGGAAGCCGGAGCATTGTCCATTGCTTACACGGTTGTACGATTGAATGGTGCGATTGGCGAAATTTTTACCGACTGGATCCGAAAAGCGATGCCCGACCGCGCCGACAAAGTGCTGCACCAGATTGCCGAATGCCACGGCGGAACGTTGAACGACAGCCGTTGGGGCGACCGCATGCGCGGCGAAGGTGAGTTTGCGCAGATGATCCGGGCCCAGGTAATCCTTGCCAGGCGTAAGTTTTTTGTTGGGAAAGAGTTTCCGAAAATGAATCTTTCCCTTTACGAACAATACAAAGGCGGCCAGTTATCATTGTTTACCTAAAGATTTTCAGGGGCGTAACAAATTACAATTTGTGCGTCTAACAAAACTGTTACCCAAAAATTGCATTTAACACATTAAAGTGCCGTTATATGCAAAATTTTCACTAAAATTGACAGTTTTTATCTTATGAAAAAATTTATGTATTCAAACAGGATTACCGCATTGCTTTTATTCTTGTGCTTTTCGGTATTTGCACAGCAAAAAATTACGGTTGAGGAGATTTACGGAGGCGCTTATCGTGCCAAAGGAATGGAAGACCTTCAATCGATGAAGAACACCAACCAGTATACGGTGCTCAATTTTGACCGCCAGAGCAAGGTGACGACGATGGATCTTTATGATTTTGCCACGCTTAAGAAAGTCTCCACTTTTATCAGTTCCAAAGATTATGCGGAACTTAGCAACGGAATCGATTCGTACTCTTTCAGCAATGATGAAAAGCAAATCCTGATTGCCGTGAATTCGGAACAGATCTTTCGCCATTCCTTTACAGCCGACTTCTATTTATACGATATCGCCACGAAACAATTCGCCAAATTGTTCGACCACGTCCAGGAACCGACCTTTTCGCCTGACGGAAAAAAGATTGCGTATGCGAAAGAAAACAACCTTTTCGTATATGACATCGCTTCAAAAAATACGACACAGATTACCAAAGACGGGAAGAAGAATTCCATCATCAACGGCATCACCGACTGGGTTTATGAAGAGGAATTTTCTTTCGTAAGGGCTTTCGACTGGAGTGCCGACGGCAGTAAAATTGCGTTTATCCGTTTTGATGAAAGCGATGTGCCCGAATTTTCGATGAGCGTTTTCCACAAAGATTTGTATCCGAAAATCGAAACGTTCAAATACCCGAAAGCGGGCGAGAAGAATTCGCTCGTGACTTTGCAGTTGTATGATGTGAAAACGAATGCAACCAAGGAAGTGAAATTGGGCAATTATTCCGATTTCTATATCCCAAGGATCAAATGGACGAATGATGCCAATGTATTGAGCGTCCAGGTGATCAACCGCCACCAGGACAATCTCGATTTATTGTTTGTGGACGGAACTTCGGGCGTTGCAAAAGTCATCCTCAACGAAAAGGACAAAGCTTATGTCGACATCACCGACAACCTGACATTCCTTAAAAACAACAGTTTTATATGGACCAGCGAAAAGGACGGGTTCAACCACATTTATGTATATGACAATACCGGAAAGCTCGTGAATCAGGTAACCAAAGGCAATTGGGAAGTGACCAATTATTATGGCTTTGATGAGAAATCAAGTACGGTTTTTTACCAATCGGTGGAAAATGGCTCGATTAACCGCGACATCTACAGCGTCAGCCTGAATGGGAAAAATAAGAAAAGGTTGTCATCGCAGACCGGAACCAATGCGGCGACTTTCAGCCCGAATTTCCAATTCTACATCAATTCCTTTTCAAGCGCGACGCAGCCGCCGACGTATACACTCAACAATGCGAAAGACGGAAAAACGGTGCAATCGATTGTAAACAATGATGCCCTGGCGGAAAAACTCAAAGGCTACAATTTGCCATCGAAGGAATTCTTCGTGCTCAAAACGGCAAAAGGCAATGAGCTCAACGCCTGGATGATCAAGCCGAAGGATTTCGACGCATCCAAAAAATATCCGGTTTTCATGTACCAATATTCGGGTCCGGGTTCGCAGCAGGTCAACAACGACTGGAATGCAGCCGATGATTATTGGTTTATGATGCTCGCCCAGCAAGGTTATATCATTGCATGTGTGGACGGAAGAGGAACCGGTTTTAAAGGAGCCGAATTCAAAAAGATGACACAGAAGCAACTCGGCAAATACGAAGTCGAAGACCAGATCGACGCCGCAAAAGTAATCGGGAATTACCCTTATGCAGACAAATCACGCATCGGAATCTGGGGCTGGTCTTATGGTGGTTTCATGGCTTCGAACTGTTTGTTTAAAGGAAATGATGTTTTCAAGATGGCGATTGCCGTGGCTCCGGTGACGAACTGGCGTTTTTATGATTCGGTTTATACCGAAAGATACATGCAGACGCCGCAGGAAAACCCATCGGGATATGACGACAATTCGCCGATTAATTATGTGGACAAACTCAACGGGAAATTCCTGCTGATCCATGGTTCCGGCGACGACAACGTGCATGTGCAGAATTCGATGCAGATGATGGAAGCGCTGATTCAGGCCAACAAACAATTCGATTCGCAGATTTATCCCGACAACAATCACGGGATCTACGGTGGCAAGACCAGAATCCAGTTGTATAATAAAATGACTAATTTTATCAAAGAAAATTTATAACCTAACAAACTAAAACCCCTTTTAAAATGACAGAAACTCAAGTAAAAACAGCACATCCAAAAGGACTTTGGGTATTATTCGGAACGGAGATGTGGGAGCGGTTCAATTTCTACGGAATGCGCGCCTTATTGACCCTGTTCCTGGTAAATTCATTAATGATGAAAGAAGCGGATGCTTCCTTAATCTACGGCGGTTTCTTAGGATTGTGTTACCTGACGCCATTATTGGGAGGCTTTGTGGCCGACCGTTTTTTTGGCAACCGGAACTGTATTTTACTTGGAGGATTGATGATGGCCTGCGGGCAATTGCTGTTGTTCACCAGCGCCAGCGTTTTTGGCACGAACTTAAGCCTTGCCACAACATTGATGTGGAGCGCCCTGGGAATCATCATTTTCGGGAACGGTTTTTTTAAGCCGAATATCTCGAGCATGGTGGGAAGCCTTTATCCAAAACAGGAAAAAACCAAACTCGATACCGCGTTTACGATTTTCTATATGGGAATCAACATCGGTGCGTTTCTGGGGCAATTCATCTGTCCGTTTGTAGGTGACGTAAAAGACTCGGGCGGTATCCGCGACATCCATGCCTTCAAATGGGGATTTTTAGCCGCTGCGATCGCCATGTTGATCGGAACCGTAGTTTTCTATGTGTTGAAAAACAAATATGTCGTGAATCCTGAAGGGAAGCCAATCGGAGGATTGCCATCTAAAAATGATTCTGGAGATTATGAGGAAGGCGAAGCGCAGAAAGCCAATTTTTCTACAATGTCGCTTGTTTTAGCGGTCGCAGGTTTCTGTGGACTGTTCTTTCTTTTTAATTACCTGACCGAAGGCGACAATCCTGTAAAAACACTCATTTATCCAATTATATACGCGAGCGGAATTACACTGGCCTGCCTGATCCTGTCCGATAAGACACTTACCAAGGTTGAAATCCAGAGAATCTGCGTGATTTACATCATGTCGTTTTTTATCATTTTCTTCTGGGCTGCTTTCGAACAGGCGGGATCCTCGCTCACATTTATCGCCGACAACCAGACCGACAGGAATTTCCTCGGTATTTGGGAAATGCCGGCTTCGATGGTACAGATATTTAACGGGCTGTTTGTAGTCATTTTTGCCGTACCGTTCAGTATCCTTTGGGATAAATTGCGTGCCAAAGGGAAAGAGCCACTCTCTACGATGAAACAGTCTTTCGGATTGGCATTAATCGCATTGAGTTACTTCATCATCGCACACAATGTAAAAGATCTTGGCAACGGAATGCTCGCGATTTACTGGCTGATTTTATTATACCTTATCCAGACTTTCGGTGAGCTTTGCCTTTCGCCGATCGGATTGTCACTGGTTGGAAAATTATCCCCGAAACGTTTCGCTTCATTGGCTTATGGCGTGTTTTTTATCTCGAATGCCGCAGGTTATGCATTATCGGGAACTTTGGGCTCGATTCTGCCTCCAACCGGAGATAAATACGAAATTGCCGAAAAAGCGCACATCGACCTCAAAGCCATTCTTGATGACAAGAAAACAGCCGACGGAACCGAATTGTTCACCCTCGCCAAACTCAACCTTGCCGAAGTGGACAGCAAAAAAGCGAAAACCAGCCCACTCAATATTGAAGCGAAAATCAAGGCTGTAGCCGAGAAAAAAGCGGCAAAAGAAACGGCAGAAAAAGACAAGAAAGAATTTATCGATACCTACAAAGCGACCGATACGACCTTTACTGCAGCGGAGTTTACTCAAATCAAAGACCAGCAGCTCATTAAGGCGGAATATCCGGCTTTCGTAGGATACAAAATCTCCAACCTTTACGATTTCTTTATGGTATTTGTGGTGCTTTGCGGAATTGCCTCGGTAATTTTATTCCTGCTTACGCCAGTGCTTAGAAAAATGATGAACGGCGTAAGATAATATGGAACAAATACCAGTAGCTGATTTAGAGCAAATCCAGAATTTCAAAGGCAAGTACCCAAAACAATTGTGGTACTTGTTCTTCAGCGAGATGTGGGAGCGATTCTGTTTCTACGGAATGCGCGGCATGCTCGTCGTTTTCATGGTCAACCAATTGATGATGAACGACACCGTGGCCAATTTGCAATATGGCGCCACGCAAGCATTTGTATATGCCTTTACTTTTATCGGCGGTTTGTTTGCCGACAAGATTCTGGGCTACAGGAAATCATTGTTCTGGGGCGGAATCCTGATGATTGTCGGAAGTGTCATTTTAGCCATCGATCCGAAACAATTCTTCTTTATCGGCATCAGTTTCACGATTATCGGAACCGGTTTCTTTAAGCCGAATATCTCCACAATGGTCGGAAAGCTCTATAAAGATGACGACAACCGACGCGACGCCGGATTCTCACTGTTTTACGCAGGGGTAAATCTGGGTGCTTTGATCGGCGGTTATATCTGTATCGCAGTGGCCAACGGAAATATGCTTTCGTCAATAATTCCGGAACATCTAAGGTGGAACGTCGCTTTCGGATTTGCCGCATTGGTGATGGTGATCAGTTTGCTGACTTTCGTACAGACACAGAAATCGCTCGGAACGATCGGACTTTCGCCATTGATGGAAGTGGAAACCTCCAAAAGGAAAACCTACGAAATCATTACCTATATCGGATCAATAGCGGTTATTCCAATCATCATCCTGCTCGTTTCCAATTCGGGTTATACCGATATGTTTATGTACATCATCGGGCCGCTCTCATTGATTTACCTGCTGTATGAGATGCGGAATTTCTCGCTGAATGAAAATAAGAAACTCATAGCGGCATTGGTTTTCATCCTGTTCTCGATTGTTTTTTGGGCTTTTTTCGAACAGAGCGGCGGTTCTTTGAGCCTGTTCGCAGCCCATAATCTTGAGAATA
>DATHGE010000346.1:0-7466 GCA_035317805.1 Flavobacterium sp.
TGGCATAACGGCTGTCGTACAGCATCGGGTAATAGTTACTGGGACCGTTGAAAATCCTCAAATAATCGCCTGGCCCCTGCAATGCTAAACTACTGAAGACCGCGCGGACCCTGTCTGTAGAAACATCGGGATAAATCGTGGTGTTCGTGTATTCGTAATTCTGATAGTTGCCTGTCGGGCCGCCACTGTCATAGAAATGATCGCCGGCACAGTAATCGGGAGTCGTACAAAATGGATATGGGCCAATCCATTCGGAAGAGCCGTCACTGCAAATGGAACGAACATAAGCATCATAACACGTATTTTTAATCAGCCCGGTGAGCGGGAAGTCGACATTATCATTTGTTGCGATAGCCGTCCCAGAAGGGGAATTGCCTTGCGGAACAATATCGACCTCCCATGATGACGCAGTACCATTCTCGTTCCAGTTTAACACAGCTGTTGTCACCCTGATGCCTGAAACATAAAGATCTGATGGCGGAATTGCGCAAGGCGGCATCGGTTCGCAAATAATCGTCGCATCCCAACCGTCAGCACCCGAATCATTGGCATTCGAAGTAAATAAAAAGGTCAGCGCTCCGGAGGCATTTGTAGCAGCAAATGAAGTAGGAATGTGGTTGAAATCTCCCGCAAATAACAGTGGCGACCCAGTATCTGGCCCATTGTAAATCTCAAGCTGGTCTGGACTGTCCAGATCCAGATCCCAATTGTTAAATTCGGCACGGATCCGATCACCTGCTGTTTCAGGATATATGGTTGTGATCTTGTATTCATAGGCAGGATAATTATTGTCAGGCCCGCCGGTATCATAAAAATGATCGCCGCCGCAATAATCAGGCGTAGTGCAAAATGGCAGTGGCCCGATCCAGTTTGAAGTACCCGCATCACAGAGCGATCTTACATAAAAATCATAGCAGGTATTTTTTACCAGTCCGCTTAGTGTTACCGAATTTGACGTTGTAATTGTTCCCAATTCCGGAGGTGTTTCCCCGTGCAATACAAACCGTGTTTCCCAAGCTGCCGAATCCGTATTATCAAACCATCCAATAGTCGCCGAAGTCGCGGCTAAATTTGAAACATAGGGCGCATAAGGTGCGGACGGGCAGGCAGGCAATGGTTCACAGCTAATGGTCGCATCCCAACCGGAGGCCGTTTCGCCTGAATCTGAATGGAATATAAAAGTGAGCGCCCCTGAATAATTAGAAGCGATAAAGGCACCTGAAGTCAGACTTCCCCAATTCGAATTGTACATTGTTGGAGAATTGACATTAGGGCCGTTGAGTATTTCCATATAATCGCCTGCACCTGCGTTGAAGCTGTTAAAAATCGTGTGGACCTGCAAACCCTGACTGCTTGGAAATATCGTTTTTAAGAAAAATTCACTGTTCTGATAATTTCCGTCAGCGCCGCCACTATCATAAAAATGGGCGCCGCCACAGTAGTCCAACGGCATGCAGAAAGTGTATGGCCCGACCCACTGTGAGTTACTGTTTAGGCAATTCACATAAATGTAAACATCGTAGCAGCTGCTTTGGGTCAAACCGGTAAAGAGGTACGGATTTGAATTGGCGGCAATCCCGGTTCCTGTTGGCGCATTTCCGTGCGGGACAATTTCCAGTTGCCAGGAAGTGCTGTCGGAATAATCGGTCCAGCCAATAGTCGCATTGCCCGATGCGGCATTCAATACCTGAAAATCCGATGGCGGAACACAGGCGGTCGTAAAAGTGGAAACAGCAGAATAATTTCCGGACGCACAGGTATTTATGCTTCTCACACGCCAATAATAAACCTTGTTGCTGCGCAGTATAGTGGAAGTGAAATTATTTGAAGCAACCGTAGCTGATTCGACGATATTATTGAAATTCGCATCTGTCGCGATCTGTATATCGTATTGTTGTGCATAGCTGTCGACCGACCAGGAGAAAGCTGCAGGATTACTGACGTTTGCCGAATTGTTCAAAGGCAATTGTAAGGTATTCACAGCAAATACAGGTGAAAGTATCGCAAGCGTGACAGGCATTTCAAATGATTCCGAAGCCGATTCACCCCTGACAATGAAAGTATAATTCCCAATCGGTAAGGCGCTGAGGTTGCTAAATGTGACGCCGAAAGTTCCGGAGGCGGTCATCGTGCCCGGACTGAAAGTCGCAGCGATTCCGGCAGGTAGATTTAAAGCAGTAAGGGAAATCGTTTCATTAAAATTGGTTTTGACAGTCAACTGGAACGGAAAAATTATACTGTTATTTCCGCTGCAGATGCTTTTGGAATTTTCATCCGCCGCAAGCCAGAAATCTTTGACCGTAATTCCGGAGACAATGAGCGAATAATTCTGGGTGTTGTCATACAGGTTTCCTTTGTGGCTCACGGTGATTGTATAACTTCCGGACGGATTATCGATTGCTACCTTCTCTACATTATCTACAATATTATCCGATTGTACCGCCGCCGCTGAAGGATTCGCAGGATTCAGTTTCCACGGATAAAAAATCTGGTTGGTCTTCGTAATCCGGATGTCAAGGTCGTTGACAAGACTTGGCGTATTGAGGTCGACCGTGTTAAGCAGAATACCACCTCTCGGATCTGTCCATGCTAAAGTCGCCAACAATGGTTCGGATCCGACAGATGCTACCGCAATGGTATAAGTGCCGCCCTGTACAAGCGTATTTTCAAGGATATACGATTGCACGTCTTTTTTGGTGATGATGTTGGCAGCTTTCTCGGCATTAATCAATCCCCAGCCAAACTGGTAATCCGGGCCTACGGTAGGGCCAGCTTCATCAGCGCTGTGAATCATCAGTCCACGAAGCGTTGAAGCTTTCATAAACGAGCCGTTTAGCTGGTTGTAATATTGCTGGAGGAGCAAAAGTGTCCCATCAACACTGGGCGATGCCATAGAAGTTCCGGAAAGGGTGTTGTAACTGCTATTGTTGGAATCTATCGCAGAGAAAGTCCCTACGCCTTTTGCAGAAATATCGGGTTTGATCCTTCCGTCGTCCGTTGGTCCCCAGTTGCTGAAATACGACATGATCACAGATTCCGGACCCGTATAATCCAACACTTCCTGGACCGCTGCGACAGTGATGCCGTTTTTGCTCACACCGTAGCCAGACAATAAATCATAGCCATTTTTCCCAATATTAAAAGTACTGTTCCGGGCATTTCCTGCGGCGCAAACGACTTGGTAATATGGCGCGTTATACATGATTTCGTCGGCTACTTGCGAACGATTGTCGTATTTTCCCCATTGGAATAATTGAAGGTATCCCGGATTGTAGCCATAGGAATGGTTGGAAAGCAACAAGCCATCAGCTGACGCGGCGGCCATTTCAGACATATCGTTCGTCCAGTTATAGGATTGCAGACGAGCCTTAAAAGCCATTCCGCGCGCCGATCCGCCCTGGAATTGGTCGGAACCAATAATTGTGCCCGCCACATGGGTCGAGTGGAAGTTTGTCGAAACCGTATTGTCCATGACCTGGACGCGCCCTTCAAATAATTCATGTGTAGTCAATACAGCGGCGGCATCCCAGATTCCCGAAATCATATTTTCTCCTTGCACATTCAGGCCGAGACCGCCGCCATCGTAGAGTTTGTTTGCCCTTGAAGTGATGCCTGCGCCACGGT
This sequence comes from Flavobacterium sp., assembly GCA_035317805.1. Taxonomy (GTDB): domain Bacteria; phylum Bacteroidota; class Bacteroidia; order Flavobacteriales; family Flavobacteriaceae; genus Flavobacterium. The sequence continues at coordinate 3,625 of DATHGE010000346.1, forward strand.
TGTACGTCGTGTAATATATCGGCTTTCCATTTTCGGTGATGCCAACCAATTGGGAATAATTCCCGGACGTGCTCATTTCCAGCGGCCAGTTTTTAGCTTTCGCAAATACTTCTGCCTGCAACCTGTTCTGTTCAAAAAACAGTTTGTACTTTTTGGAAAGTTCTTTAAGAACGGCAACATTCGATTTTGCGGATATGACCTCCCGCTGCTGTTGCGTCTGTGAAAATAGGATTATTGGAAAAAGTAACAGGAGTAATATTTTTTTCATAAGCTAAGAATCTGATTGGCAATTGCTTTACGAAATGGGAACTCCAAATGTATAATAATTAGGATGATAAAAAAAGGGGGCGCTACATTTGTTCAAAAAAAAACCGGCCCGGGAAATTACTCCTGAGCCGGTCTTGAAAAAATTTATTTCTTTTTAATTTACAATCATCTTTTTCGTCACGGACTGGTTGTTTGAACTTAATTTCAAAAAGTAAAAGCCTTGCGGTAAATTTCCAACCGTATAAGTATGGTTTTCCGAAATTGGATTTTTGATTTGCTGTACGATTTGCCCGTTGATGTTGATCAATTCAATCTCATCCAAAGCAGCATCACTTTCAATATTGATCCTGTGGTCGTTAGACGGGTTCGGGAAAACGGAAATTGTCGCTAAAGTATCGAACGTTTCGGTTGCCAACGGCGCGCCCCAAACGGCAGTTACATAAGCATTGTTGTCGATATACGGATTGCGGTTTCCCTGACGCGCATAAACAGCGTTGTTTCGCGCAATTTCTCTCTGGCTCACGGGATCCATCTGGTTCCAGGTTAACAGGATATTTTTGAAAGTGTCGGTGAAAACCTGATTGCTTGTGCCGTTAAACATCGGATAAGCATTGCCCCAGGTTGTCACTACATTCTGGTAGCGCGTTGCAAAATAGAAATACATCCTGGCGATATCGCCTTTAAATTCGTCAATCGGTTCAAAAACGGTTCCGGAATATCCGGCGGCATATCCTGAATTAGAAGCCTGGCCCAACACGGATCCGTTATCAGAAGTATAACTTGCGGTGCCCACTTTTCCATGCGGGTAATTGTTCCTGATGCCATTTACTTTTCCGTCGGTAGGTGTGATGAAATGGGCATCGTTGTGCATTGGCGCCTGTTCATTGAAAATAGATTGCGGAATGATATGCTCGCGGTTGTAGCAATCGCCTTCATGCGCATAATTCCCACATTGGTTGTTTCCGGGCGTAAAATTATAGGGATCGGTTCCTGTTGGATTTTCAGAATACATATCGAGGACAGAGCCGTCGTTTTCATAAAAATAATCGCGGTCTGAAGTCTGGTAAGTAGTATACAAACCGTTATATCCGTTATCGGTGTGGTTTTTTATGATATTGTATAATTGTGTTTTCAGTACATAACCGGGCCCGGTTGCATTGTTGTAATAGCCTGCTGGTGGTTGTGCAAAACCAATGGCTGCAAAAAGCAAAAGAGCAAAAATGTAAATTTTTTTCATGGTGGTATTTTTCGGACGGCAAAGTTAGAGGCTTTATTGGATTATCGGCAAACTTTAACGTATAAAAAAACCTTCTCGTTTCCGGAAGGCTTTTTAAGGAACTTTATTGAAGAATATTTAATTCACAATTACTTTTTTGGTGACCGACTGGTGGTCCGCCGAAAGCTTCAGGAAGTAAAATCCCTGTGGCAGATTTTCAATCGTGAAAGTATGGTTTTCCATCACCGGATTTTTGATCTGCTGCATGAGCTGACCGTTAATAGTGATCAATTGGATTTCCTCCAACGCATTGTCACTTTCAATATTTATCTTGCGATTACTGGACGGATTCGGATAAACCGAAACCGTTGCCAGAGCATTGCTGAATGTTGCGGTTGAAAGTACCGGACCCCAAATCGCCAAAACGTACTCCGGATGATCGATAAAAGGATTCCTGTTTCCCTGGATGTTGTAAACGGCATTATTGCGTGCAATTTCTTTAGCGCTTACGGGATCGGCAACATGCCAACTGTACATTAAATCAAGATACCATTGTTCAAAAACCTTGTCGCTGCTGCCATCGAGTGCGGTATCGGCATCGGCATCGTTCGTCTGCCAGCCTGAGATTACATTCTGGTAACAGGTTGCCATATAAAAATAATTACGGGCAATGTCGCCTTTATATTCATCAGCAGGTTCAAAAACCTCAAGATTGTATGGATAGTTTGGCGCAATGCAATTGCCTTTTTTTGTCCCGTTTGAAGAAGTGTAAGTCGCTGTTCCAACAACACCATAAGCCAGATTTCCCCTCAATCCGTTCACTTTTTTATCGGTTGGCATGACATGGAAAAGGTCGGTATACATAGGCGTTCCGTCGGCGAACCAACTTTTAGGAAAGGTGTGTTCACGGTTATAAAACTGGCATTCTGCAGTTCCGCCTGAACCTTGGTCCTGATTTCCACCGGCTCCTGTCCCGAAAGTAAAATTACAGTTCGAGTAAATGTCCCATACTTTTCCATCCGGACGCGCATCGGTAAAAGGATAAGCGTTCCATAAACCGGGCGTATAGTTCAATGCGGTATGGGCGTGGATTTTATTGTACAGTTGGGTTTTAAGCGTATATCCGGTTCCGGTCGCGGTATTGTAATATCCTGCAGGAATCTGCGCGAAACCAATTGTTGCAAGAAATAAAAATGCAATGGTGTAAATCTTTTTCATAGTGGTATTTTAATTTTCTTTTCGTTCGAGTAATGCCATATAGAATCCGTCAAAGCCTGATTCGGAGGCCAATATTTTTGAATCTTTGACAAAGGTAAAACTTTTCCCAATCTCTGTGGTTAAGAAACGTTTAATTTGTTCCTGATTTTCAGACGGTAAGACCGAACAGGTTGCATAGACCAATTTGCCGCCCGGCTTTACGATTTTCGAATAGCTTTCCAATACTTCCGATTGTATTTTGCGGATGTTGTCTATGAATTCGGGCTGTAGTTTCCATTTGGCATCCGGATTCCTTTTCAGGACACCCAAACCGCTGCAAGGCGCATCAATTAAGACACGGTCGGCTTTTTCATGTAATTTTTTGATCACTTTCGTTGAATCGATGATGCGGTATTCGATATTGAAAGCCGAGTTCCTTTTGGCGCGAAGCTTCAATTGCTTGAGTTTGCTTTCATACAAATCCATGGCGATCAGCTGCCCTTTATTTTCCATCAGCGAAGCAATATGCAGTGTTTTTCCTCCGGCACCGGCACAAGTATCTACCACGCGCATTCCCGGTTTCACATCGAGATAAGCGGCGACAAGCTGTGAATTGGCATCCTGAACTTCAAAAAAACCTTCCTTGAAGGCGTCGGTCAGAAACACATTAGCGCGTTCTTTTAAAACCAAAGCGTCGGGCTGGTCTTTGAGGAATTCGGTTTCGATATTAAGGTCCATCAAGATGGCGCGTAATTTCTCTTTCGTCGTTTTCAGAGTATTCACCCTTAAAACCACTTTTGCAGGTTGGTTCTGCGCAGCAATTTCGGTAGCCCAGAGTTTCTCGCCGAGTTCTTTTACGCCGAGTTCATCCATCCAGTCCGGAATGGATTCCTTAAGGGCGCGGATTTTTGAAAGTTCGTCAAAACGGCCTTTGATTTTTCTTTCCGGCGTTCCTTCGAGCTGTCTCCAATCCGGAATCGGGTAACCGCGCAAAACGGCCCAAACGGCAAACATTCTCCATAGGTTATCGCGATCGAAAGGTTCTTTCACTTCGGCAATTTCGGCATACAATCTTTTCCAACGGACGATTTCATATATGGTTTCGGCGACGAATTTCCGGTCGGAACTTCCCCAGCGTTTGTCTTTCTTTAAGGCCCTTGCC
>DATHGE010000347.1:0-15044 GCA_035317805.1 Flavobacterium sp.
CCATGTGGCCAAAGGCGGTTTATTGAATGTCATTGGAAAAGAAATCACTTCGATCAAAAAAATTACGGAACTGCAGCCGGTAATCGCCGCCGATAAGAACTCTGTCAAGGGCTATGTCATTTATATCGACCATTTCGGGAACACCGTGACCAATATTTCGAAGAAAATGTTCCTCGAGATCGGCAAAGGCCGCCCTTATGAGATTGCAATGAACCCGAAGACGAAACAGGTCGCCGACCGTTCGAATATCAAGACTATCTGGCCTAAATACTCAGATGTCGCCATTTCCGACCGCTACCCGATCAAGAATTACGAAGGGCAGAAACTTGCGATTTTCAACGAAGCGGGATTCCTGGAAATCGCGATCTTCAGGAGCAATCCTTCCAACGTCGGCAGCGCATCGAGCCTTTTGGGATTGAATTACAGGGATACCGTTACCATCAATTTTCTATAATCAAATTAACAAATCAACGCATCGACACCATGTTTGTACGCATCGTAAAAATGAGTTTCCACGAAGAAAACATACCGGCGTTCCTCGCGAACTTCGAATTGATGAAGCACAAAATACGAAACAGTCCCGGAAACCGTTTCCTTGAATTGTACCAGGATAAGAATGACAAGTGTATCTTTTTCACCTACAGTTATTGGGAAACCGAACAGGATTTAGAAAATTACCGACAATCGGAATTATTTTATGACGTTTGGCAATTCACCAAAAAACTGTTTAATGGCAAGCCCGAAGCATGGAGTGTGGACAAATTAGTCAGTTTGGAATAATGGATTGCAGATTGCGGGTGGGGGAACAAATTAGCGAATCAACAAATTAACGAATCAACAAAATGAAGGCAATACTTCTTCGTGAAATAAAATCATTCTTCGGGTCGCCGATCGGTTATCTCGTGATTGCGGTTTTCCTGCTGCTCAACGGATTGTTCCTTTGGGTTTTTGACGGCGATTACAATATCCTCAACAGCGGTTTCGCCGATTTGAGTCCGTTTTTCACCATCGCGCCATGGATTCTCATCTTCCTGATTCCGGCCGTGACGATGCGCAGTTTCTCCGACGAGAAAAAACAAGGAACACTTGAGTTGCTGTTGACCAAACCCTTGAGCCTGTGGCAGATTGTGAATGGAAAATTCCTCGGGTCGATGCTGCTGATCGTTATTGCGATTATCCCGACATTCATCTACGTCAAAGTGGTTTCCGATTTGGGAATGCCCGCCGGCAATATCGATATGGGAAACATAATGGGTTCTTATTTCGGGTTGTTGTTTCTGATTGCGGCCTATTCTGCGATCGGGATTTTCACCTCTGCCCTTTCCGACAACCAGATTGTGGCGTTTATGCTTTCGGTTTTCGGCTGTTTCTTTTTCTATTTTGCATTTGAAGGGTTGGCGACTTATCTGCCCGGACTGGAAAGTTCCATCGCCGCGTTGGGCATGGACAGTCATTTCAAGAGCATGAGCCGCGGCGTCATCGACACGCGCGATGTCTTGTATTTTATCAGCCTGACGGTATTATTCCTGGCGCTGACCGTTTTCAAGTTAAAATCATACCAATCAAAAACCTTCAGGAAATCGAATCTTCAGGCATTGCTGCTGACGATTTTGCTGCTGTTGTTCTTAAATCCGATCGGGGCCCATTTTTTCAGGCGTTTCGACTTGACAAAAGACAAACGGTATACGCTTTCGCAGACCTCACTTGATATTACGAAAGCCGCAGGCCAGCCTTTGTTTGTTGATGTATATCTCGACGGGGAATTCCCGGGCGAATTTAAAAAACTTCAGGCCGAAACGCAGAATTTACTCGAAGAGTTTAAGGCTTACAACTCGAATATCGTCTTCCGTTTTTCCAATCCGCTGGATGATTCCGAAAACAAGAAAGAGGAAAAACGGGAGTTGTTATTTAAACTGGTCACGATGAACCGCCCGCCTTCCAAAAAGCAGGAAGCCGAATTGCGGAAAGGCATTGAAAGCATCCCCGATATCGACAAAGAACTGACCCGGGTTTTCCAACGCTCCGGCATGATGCCCGCAAATATTACCGTGGAAGACAAAGGCAAGCAGTCGCAGGAAATTATTTTCCCGTGGGCAGTCGCCACATACGAAAACCGAAGCGTGGTGATTCCGTTACTCAAAAACCAAATGATTGAGTCGACGGCGCAAAAGATTGTCAATTCTGTTCAAAACCTCGAATATGCCTTTGCAAACGGGTTCAATACGATCCTGAATTCCAAGGAAAAAACGGTCGCGGTGATCAAAGGCAACGGCGAAATTTCGGACCAGCTTATTGGCGATTTCATCAAGCAGACCCGTGAAAATTACCATATTGCGCCGTTTACTTTAGATTCGGTTGCGAAAAACCCCGATAAAACGCTCGCAGATCTGAAGCATTATCAGCTGGCCATCATCGCAAAGCCAACCGAAAAATTCACCGACGAAGAAAAACAAGTGCTCGATCAATATATAATGGCTGGCGGGAAAACGATATGGCTGGTGGATCAGGTGAATATAGAGATGGACAGTTTGTATAATGATTCGGGTACAACACTCGCCTACCCGCGCGATTTAAACCTGAATGATATGCTTTTTAAATACGGCGTCAGGATTAATCCGACCCTCGTTAAAGACCTTCGGGCAACACCGATTGCGATTGCGACGGGCGAACAGGGCAGCGCAACCCAATACACACAATATCCGTGGTTTTATTCGCCGCTCGTATTTCCGGCGTCCAAAAACCCGATTGTGGGCAATGTAGACGGAATCAAGTTTGAATTCGCCAACGGAATAGACACGCTTAAAAACGGGATTAAGAAAACCGTGCTTCTGAAATCATCGGCGTATTCGAAGCTTGTAGGCGCGCCGGTTGAAGTCAACCTGAACATGGTCGCCGAACGTCCGGAGCAAAGCGAATTCGCTAATAAAGGTGATATTCCGGTGGCGGTTTTATTGGAAGGGAAATTCCATTCGGTCTACGAAAACCGCGTGCTCCCATTCGCCGACAAGTCGTTTGTCCCGCAAGGAAGAGACAATAAAATGATTGTGGTTTCCGATGGCGATGTGATCAAAAACGGGCTCGATAAAAACTTCCAGCCGCTTGAGCTCGGATATGACAAATGGACGAACAAACTGTACGGAAATAAGGAATTCATGATGAATTGTGTGAATTACCTGCTGGACGATAACGGACTTATTAACATTCGCAGCAAAGAAGTCAATCTGCCTTTGCTGGATAAGGAAAAAGCGTATGCGCGTTACACGGTGTCGCAGTTCATAACTGTCGGACTTCCAATAGTGATTCTGGCGATTTTCGGATTGGTGTTTACGCTGCTGCGCAAAAGGAAATACGCGAAGTAATGTTAATAAAATTGTTTTTGATATTTGACCGATTAGGATATATTTGTAAAATGTATGCTTTTTAAGGATTTAATAGAATACACCCAAAATAAATAAAGAAAAATGAAATTCATAGTATCGAGTTCGTACTTATTAAAACAACTACAGGTTCTGGGAAGCGTGATCAACAGCAGCAACACTTTGCCTATTTTAGATAATTTCCTTTTTGAATTAGACAGCAATACGCTCACCGTTTCGGCTTCCGATCTGGAAACGACCATGTCGGCTACTTTGGAAATCGATTCTACCAGCAAAGGAAGCGTTGCCGTTCCTGCAAAATTACTGCTCGAGATCCTGAAAACGTTCCCGGAACAGCCATTGACTTTCACGGTTGAGGAAAACAGTACGATTGAAATCAGCTCTAATTCAGGTAAATATGCATTGGCTTACGCTCCGGGTGAAGAATTCCCGAAAGCGGTCAACCTTGACGATCCGTCTACGACTTTGGTTCCTGCCGATGTATTGGCGACAGCAGTAAGCAAAACGATCTTCGCGGCCGGAAACGACGATCTGCGTCCGGTGATGTCGGGTGTTTTCTTCCAGTTTTCGCCGGAAGGCCTGACATTCGTAGCGACTGACGCGCACAAGTTGGTGAAATATGCCCGTACCGATGTGAAAGCTTCGCAGGTGGCCGATTTTATCATGCCGAAAAAACCTTTGACAATCCTCAAAAATATCCTTGGTGCTTCTGATGCCGAAGTGAAGATTGAATACAACGATTCGAATGCGACGTTCTCTTTCGACAATTACGTGTTAATGTGCCGCCTGATTGACGGGAAATACCCGAATTACGAAGCGGTTATCCCAAAGGAAAACCCAAATAAACTGATGATCGACAGGACGCAATTTTTGAATTCTGTTCGACGTGTGGCGATTTTCTCAAACAAGACGACACACCAGATCAGGCTTAAAATTGCCGGTGCCGAATTGAACATTTCTGCCGAAGATATCGATTACTCGAACAAAGCGGAAGAAAGGCTGACCTGCGATTACCAGGGTGATGACATGCAGATCGGTTTCAACTCGCGTTTCCTTACCGAAATGCTCACGAACCTTCAATCGGATATGATCATGCTCGAGATGAGTTTGCCGAACCGCGCCGGAATCCTGACGCCTGTAGACGGACTCGAAGACGGTGAAACCGTTACGATGCTTGTGATGCCTGTGATGCTGAATAACTAGAACCTAACCAACCTAAATACCGGACCGCAGTTTCTTTATTGAAATTGCGGTTTTTTTACGTTTTGTTGAAAAGTAAACTCCTTAAATTTTTATCGAATTGGTAATATTTTTAAATTTGAGGGTTGGATTTTTTTCTAAATTATCTAAAATCACAGCAAAAAACAAAAACAGGCGGAACCGAAAAGCCTTATGAGTAGGACAAAAACAAACTAACAAATTATGAAAAAAAATGTACTTGCAGGCCTATTGTGCCTCGCTGTTGGAATCGCTGCGAACGCGCAGAAACTAGATAAGTTCGGTGCCGATCTGGCCAAGAAAACGGTCATGGGTAAAGAACTCAGGGTTCCTTATACCGACATCCAAAGCTATTATGGCTTCATCAAACCGGGTGCTAAACCGGACGAAGTCGTTGGCGGAAAGAAAATGTATTATGTATATGTTTGGGTCCCTGTAGCAGCGCCTGAAATCGGGATCCGTATGATTTCCCCGGTTCCGGACAGCATGAAGGCCTCTGATAAGGATTATGTAACTGAAGATTACAAAGCAAATGCCACCGATACCAAAAGCTTCTTCGATACCTGGGTGACTTTAGAAAGGGCCGAAGGCGTAATGAAACTGGAAGATGCCGCTGCCAAAGCAAAATCTGCCAAATGGATTAAAATCGAATCGAATGACGATTCAAGCGAGATGCCTGCACAGCCTTCCGGAAGCAAATACAATTCGCTGATGCGCATTACCAGCGACACGTCTAATCCTACCAAATCTTTGGTGATGGGATTGTACCGAATCGGTTTCACTACCTACAAAACAGGAGAAGTTCAGGGAAGTTTCCTGGCTCAGATTGGCGCACCGGTAAAATTACCCGGAGTAGCTATTGCTGCAAATCCTGCTGATTTGGTGACTGCGAAAAAATAATTTTTGTTAGGATTCAAAAAAACCGCATCGTTTTTAAAGCGATGCGGTTTTTTTATTTCTTAAGTTGAAGCAATTAATACCGAATGAGTTTCTTATTCATAAATTCCTCAATACCAAGTGCCGATAATTCGCGGCCATAACCCGAACGTTTGGTTCCGCCGAAAGGCAGGTCAGGCCGTGAAGCCACCGACTGGTTGATAAAAACCATCCCGGTATCCATCTGTCCGGCTACACGGATCGCCCGTTCAATATCTTTGCTGAATACCGAACCGCCGAGTCCATAATTCGTGGCGTTGGCCAGACCAATCGCTTCCTGCTCGTTTTTCACTTTATAATAAGAAGCCACAGGACCGAAGAGTTCTTCGTGATAAGCGGTCATCCCGGGCTCGATCTCGGTAAGTATCGTAAATTCGAAAAACGCGCCTTCCCTGTCGATCCTTTTTCCGCCAATGATTGCCTTTGCGCCCTGGGCAATAGTTTCGCTCACCTGCTTGTCGATTTTCTGCGCGGCTTCCTCGCTGCTCAACGGACCGATTTTAGTATCCCGATCCATCGGGTCGCCCACTTTAAGGTTCTCGATTTTAGCACGGAATTTTGCAAGGAACTCCTCTGAAACCGACTCCAGGACAATAATCCTTTTGGAAGAGGTGCACGCCTGCCCCATATTGGCAAAGCGGCCCAGGACTGCTTTTTCTACAGCCAAATCTATATCGGCGTCGTCAAGTACGACAAAGGCATCGCTTCCGCCGAGTTCAAGCACTGATTTCTTAAGGTTTTTTCCCGCAGCTTCAGCCAGACTGGATCCGGCGTTTTCGCTTCCGGTCAGCGACATTCCGGTGATTCTTTTGTCTTCGGCCAATTTCGCTATTCTTTTGGCTGACAGAAAAAGATTGGTGAAAATGCCATCGGCTGCTCCTGCTTCCCTGAAAATCTCTTCGATCATCTGCGCGCATTGCGGCACGTTCGACGCGTGTTTCAATACGACAACATTCCCTGCCACGATATTTGGCGCCGCGAGCCTTGCCACCTGATTGAAAGGGTAATTCCACGGCTCGACCGCAAGGATAATTCCCGTTGGCGTCAGGCGTACAAAGGCGTTGCCGTCTTTAGGATCCATCGGCCGGTCTTTAAGGAATGCTTCGCCGTTTGTGGCATAATATTCATAAACGGAAGCGCACATCTCAATCTCGCCTTCGCTCTGTGCGATGAGTTTCCCCATTTCGAGCGTGATGAGCGCCGCAAGTTCCGATTTTCTCGTGCGCATGATATCGGCTACTTTCTGCAGTAGCCTGGCGCGTTCCTTTATACCGGTGGCTTTCCAGAGTTGAAAGGATTCATGTGCTTTGGCCAGTTTGTTTTCGAGTTGGGCATCGGAAATCTCTTCGAAAGTCTTAACAACTTTATTGTTGAACGGGTTGGTGGTTTGTATTGCCATAAAGCATCAATGTGGATTTAATTATCGTGAAGCGCCAATATTGGAATCTGGATATGGTGCGCAATTTTTTTGGTCAGGCTGTGGTGGAATAATTCCTCCAAAAAACTTTTCTTGTAATGCAGCATCGCGAGCATGTCGATTTTTTCATTGTCGGTGAATTGGAGGATGGTGTCTTTCACATGCTCGTTTTCAATCACATGAAACTGCACATCGTCGTCGCCAAAGACGAATTCCCAATCGCGCATCGTAACTTCCTTAACGTCTGAATGAGAAGTTTTTACATACAGACAATGGACTTGTGCATTGAAGCCTTTCGCAATTTTAACGACCTTGTGCAAAGCCTTCCTGTCTTTGTCTTTGAAGCGCGAGGTAAAAGCGATATTCTTGATCGAATGGTAATGGCAATTGTCCGGGATGGCCAGTACGAAGGCATCCGTTTCGGCGATGACGTTTCCTGCGGTCGAACCCAGGAAAGTTTCCCTGAGGCCCGAAGCGCCTTTAGTTCCCATCACCACATAATCGATACTTTCCCTTTTGCAGATCTCCTTGATGTTGCCCACGAGATCGCCCATCAAAAGTTCATGCGACAGCTTAATGTGCCCGAGATGATGGCGTTCCGCAATTTCCCGAAGTACCGGAATCTGGCCTTTGTAATTTTCAAACTGCCCTACCTCAACAACATCATACAATTCGAGCAGGTAGTTGGGAAATCCTTCGTTGTCGATTACGGGAAGGTCGTAAACATGCAGCGTGATGATTTCCGCCTTAATGTTTTCGGCCAATTTTAATGCGTAGATAAAAGCATTGTTGGAGACTTCTGAAAAATCGGTGGGAAACAAAATCCTTTTCATAATTCTGTTGTTTTAGCGGTTGTTTGTTCCCATAAATTTACAAAATAACGTTACAGGAATGCTATCCTTTATCATTTTATTAGGGTTTGCGACATTCGCGAGGATTCAGAACTTTAGCTTACTTTTGCAAAAAAAGATTATGATTCATCAGGATTCCATAGTGGCGCTGGCAACACCTTCGGGTGCAGGCGCTATTGCCGTGATCCGGATTTCGGGCCATGATGCGATTGCCATCGGAAGTTCGGTATTCCAATCGGTTAAAGGGAAAGACCTCAACATACAAAAATCACATACGCTGCATCTCGGCCATATTGTCGATGGCAATGTGACGCTCGATGAAGTGCTGGTGTCCCTTTTTAAAGGCCCGAATTCCTACACCGGAGAAAACACGATAGAGATTTCCTGCCACGGTTCTACCTATATCCAACAGCAGATTATCCAATTACTGCTGCGCAAAGGCTGCCGTATGGCACAGCCCGGCGAATTTACACTACGCGCTTTCCTCAACGGCAAGCTCGATTTGTCGCAGGCCGAAGCCGTCGCCGACCTCATCGCGTCCGATAATGAAGCGTCGCACCAGATCGCGATGCAGCAGATGCGCGGCGGGTTCTCTAACGAGATTGCCCAATTGCGCCAGGAACTGCTGAATTTCGCCTCGCTGATTGAACTCGAACTTGACTTTGCCGAAGAAGATGTCGAATTTGCCGACCGCACGCAATTCTACGAACTGCTCAACCGGATTGAATTTGTACTCAAGCGCCTCATCGATTCGTTTGCTGTGGGGAATGTGATAAAAAACGGAATTCCTGTGGCGATTGTGGGCGAACCCAACGTGGGGAAATCGACCCTGCTCAATGCGTTATTAAATGAAGAGCGCGCGATTGTTTCCGATATCGCAGGAACAACAAGGGATACGATTGAAGACGAGCTTGTGATTAACGGGATCGGTTTCCGTTTTATCGATACGGCCGGAATCAGGGAAACGGTGGATGTTGTGGAAAGCCTCGGTATCCGCAAGACGTTTGAAAAAATGGAACAGGCACAGGTAGTCGTTTATTTAATTGACAATGGACAATTAGCTTCGCTCGATTCGGCTTCGCCTCGGGTGATAATTGATAATGCCCTGGCGCAGGTGAAAATTGAGATTGAGAAAATTAAAAATCAGTTTCCTTTGAAGCCGCTGGTTATTATCGGCAATAAATCTGATAAGTTAAATGCGGGACAAACAGCCGTTATAAGGTATGAAATTCCGGGGATTTTACTGATTTCCGCCAAGGAAAATATCGGGATCGAAGATCTGAAGAACCAGCTGATTTCGTTTGTAGATACCGGCGCACTGCGCAACAACGAGACGATTGTGACCAACGCACGGCATTACGATTCGCTGCTCAAGGCGCTTGAGGAAATCCAGAAAGTGCAGTATGGTTTAAAAACCGGCCTTTCCTCCGACCTCATGGCGATTGATATCCGGGAAGCGTTGTATCACTTTGGAAGCATTACGGGCGAAGTGACCAATGATGAGTTGTTGGGGAATATCTTTGCGAATTTCTGTATCGGAAAGTAACAATGCAAAACCACTCCCGATAAAAGTTAAGATTAATCCGTAGCTGTTTAATCATTTTATTATGCCCAGATAAATGGCCTTTTTAATGAGTCCGGCGATATTTTTTACCTGAAGCTTAAAGAAGATATTTTTCCGGTGCGTTTCGATTGTCCCTTTGCTGATGGCTAATTGATCGGCGATGGCATCGGTGGTGTACTCTTCTGCAATTAGCCTGATGATTTGTTTTTCCCTTTGCGTCAGGATCGATTTTTTGAATTCAAAAGTATCGATATGGTTGTTCTGGTTCCCATAATATTTTTTGTTGTCGAGGACGATGCTGTTGATGGCATCGATCAGTTCCTGTTTGTCGGTTTCCTTGAGCAGGTAACCGTCGATGTTTTCGATAGACTGCAGGTTATCAAACATGCTTACCACCAGAATCTTAACCTCCGGATATGACTTTTTTACAATCCTGATAAATTCGATGCCGTTCATTTCGGGCATTGAAATATCGGTGATAATGATATCGGGGACGCATTCCTTGAGTTTCTCTAAGGCCTTTTGCGCATGATTCTCGACAAATAAGATATCGAAGCTTTTTTGTCCCGACAAGACCGAGATCATTCCGTCCAGAAACATTTGGTGGTCGTCGACAAGTGCAATGTGGATCATTTAATTTTCGTGTATTGGAATATCAATTAATATTGTCGTTCCGTTTCCTAAACTGCTTTCTATAACGATCGTGCCTTTTAGGGCAGAGATTCTTTCTTTGATATTTTTTAAGCCGATTCCTTCCGTTTCGGTATTTTCAAAACCGGCGCCATCGTCTTCTATGATAATATTTAAAATATCATCATGTCTTGTAAAGCCGAGCATTACCTCATCGGCGTTGGCATGTTTGGAGACATTGGCCAGCAGTTCCTGGACAATGCGGTAAACCTGGCGCTTTATCTCATCCGCAAAAACATTGAGTGCATCCTGCGGAAAAACCACGATTTCAATTTTAAATTCATCCCGGCTTTCATAGTCGGCTTTGAGCTGATACAGCAAATGTTCGAGGTTCTTATCGATCATAAAATTAAAGCTCAGGTTGTGCGACACCGATCTTAGTTCGTTGAATGCCGTTGCCATTTGCTGCTCTATGGTATTAATTTTTTCGTTTTGAAGCGAGGCGTTAACCTGTGACAGCTGCAGCTTAATTCCGGCAAGGGAACCTCCGATGCCATCGTGGATTTCTTTAGACAGCCTGTTCCGTTCCTGGTCCTGCCCTTCTAAAACACCTTTCATCCTTTTTAATTCCTGTTCCTGTTCGAGCCTTACGATTTCCTGGCGCAGGATTTTATTTTCCTTAATCCTGATCAGCTTTTGCGTCTGGATCCTGTGCCGCAGCAAAAGCAGCGTAACCACGAGCAATCCAAGTAAAAATAAGCCAACCAACAGGATCGCCTTCTTTTTATTCTTTTGCATTTCCTGCTCCTTGGTGAGCAGTCTTATTTTCAGGTTCTTCTTATCGACTTCGTACCTGGTCTGTATTTCATTGAATGCCTTGTCCTTTTGGATATTGTACAGGCTGTCTTTTAAATTGTTGCCACGCTCTTTAAACAGCAGTGCATTTTTATAATCGTTTTTGTAAATGTATGCGGTCGAAAGCACTTTGTACAGGTTCAACACCTGTCCGGAAGTGATGTTTTTCTTTGATAAAGCTAATGATTTGTTATAATAGTCAAGTGATTTGTCGTATTGCTTTTTGTTTGAATAATAGCTTCCGAAATTAAAGTAGATATAAAACAGCAACGATTCGTCTTTTAATATTTCCTGCACTTCACGGGCCTTTTGAAGGTAATGGTAAACCTTTTCCGAATCGGTTGGTGCTGTGGAATTCAGGTAAAGGTCGCTTAGATCTACATAAAGCCTGAATTCGGTATACGGGTCTTTTTTCTCCCGAACGATTGCCAGCGCTTTGTTGTATAATGCGTCTGCCTTCGCTTTATTGCTTCCGGAATGCAGGTTGGCAACCGTTTCATATCCTATGGCGAGCTCCTTATACAATCCGTTTTTTTCGGCATTCTTAATATTTTCATTGTAATAGCTTATAGCCTTAACCGTATCTTTCTGAATGAGTTGCAGATATCCCAGATTGATCAGGACGCGTGATTTGATGTTTGGCAGCTGTCTGGTATCTGTAATCTTTAAGGCTACGAGATACCATTTCAGCGATTCGTCAAACCGGTCTTCATCAAAAGCGATCATCCCGAGCTGGTTGTAGCTTGAAGCCAATATCATGTAATAATTGGCCTTTTTTGAAAACGACGCTGCCTCATAACACTTTCTTTTGGCCTCAGCCATATTGCTTTTTGTATAATAATAGTAGCCCAGGTTGCAGGATGTGCGGGCCATTAAGGAATCATTATTTATGGCGATGCTTTCATGATAGGCCTTATTGATATAAAAAAAAGCCAGATCAGAATTGGTATCCAGATGAGCGGCAAACTGGCTTATATCTTTCTCGATCTCTTTTACGCGATTTTGCGCATAAAAACCAATACTGGAAAAAAACAGCACTATCAGAATGGCTTTTCCTTTCATAAAAAATATATAGGTTTTATGGTATGGTTTGGCTTCCAAATATATGACAATTTTGACTTAAGAATTTGTAAGTCATCCAACTCTTAATTTTTTTATTATGAAAAAAGTCACTTTGTTGCAATTGGTTTTTATGTGCTTTCTGATTTGCGTTCCATTGTTTGAAATTGATCCGCCTATCGGAGGTACTAAACCTCCACCAAGCGGAGGCGGACCAACAATTGTATATCCGGGAAATCCACTCAATCCGGGAAATCCACATTAAAACAAAACAGCTGACAAACCAATCAAATTATTTTGACCAACAAAACGCCAAGGGAATCAATCAAAAATCAAAAAATGACAATCATGCCTGAGTCCATTCAAAAAAATAAGCATTCAATCTCAAAAAGGGCCAGGTCAAAGAAGTCGGCTGTGGGAAGTGCGAGTTAAACCCACATAAAACCAAACCAGCGATGTTGATAACCAAAACACTAATTAATTATCTATAAAATGAAAAATTTAAAAACAATATTCAAACAGGCACACCTTGCGATTGTTGGGTGCTTGTTTTGCGCATCGATGGGTTATGCGCAAATACCAGTAATACAAGTACCGCCAGGATGTGTGGTAGTAAACGTAGGATCTGGTGGCACTTTAGGTGCTGGCGGTAAGGTGGGCAACGGCGGTATCATTACCATGCCAGACCCGTATGCAGGAGACACATTTACATTCTTGCCGAATAATACTACTGTGCCATTAGTTACAAATACAGTTGGAACCTGGCGGCTATTAGGGGATTTATCGGATACTAATAATGCTACTACAAGTGATGCTCCGGTGCAACCAGCAGGCACTCCGCTTGCGGTTAAGATAATGTCATACAATAAAAAATCGCGTGCAGCCGAATATCCTCCGGTATCGCCAAGTTCGAGTATTGTTTGGGCAAGGTCTAAAGGTAGGGTAACTGTAACTTATTCTAATAATAATGGTTGCGGAAATTCACTTATATTCGATGTCTATAAGGAGTATGCACCATTACCAAATGCGACTGCACCAACCAACATCCCAAAAATCATTGGACCGGATTGTTTATTGCCTCTTACGGTATATACTTACTCGGTAGATCAGATAGCCAGTGACAATGCAACGGATGCAATAGGTTTTGATAGTTATTATTGGAGTGGTTTCCCTGCCGGCTATACTGATTCTTATTACTCTGCCGATAAAAGTTCGGTTACGTTTAAAACAGGAGCTTCAGTTCCTGCCTTTTCGTTAAGATGTGATTATGGAAGAGCCAATATTTGGGATGGAGACACTTTTGCCGTAGGCGCACCCCATTCCACTTATGTTACCAAACCAATAGGCGCACAACCTGTCAGTCCTACATTCACCTCAACATTACCGATTTCCAGTACTTGTTTGAATACAGGCGTAAGTTCTTTCCCGATTGTACTTAATTCACTAGGGTATACGTATACTTTAACTGCTCCGGGCACTACATGGAACATCATTCAAAATTCAGTAGGGAACTGGACTATAAACACAGGGACCGACAATAACCCCGGTACCTTACAATTAACGGTTACGAATGGAAGTTGCCAGCCGGTAATTTTTACTTATCCTATCAACAGAAACTTTGTTGCGCCATCTGCTGTCATATCAGGCCCGACTTGTGTAACTGCAGGCACCACTACCAATGCATACAGCATACAGACCAACGCGGTACTTAATCCTACTACCTGGACACTCCCTTCTGGTTGGTCTATCACGCCGCTGTCGGCAAACGGAACAAACTCAGCTTTGAGCATTACAGTACCATCAACAGGAACGGGTTCTACAGCGGGAGCTTATATCTTATACGCCAAATCAAATGGCTGTGCAGGTACTATAAATCTGACTGTCAATGTTAAGCCAGCTGCTCCTGTAATCAGTTCTTCTCCCGTCTGTGTCGTACGTGGCACTACTGCGACTCCGGCATTTTTCTGCACTGCTATAACAGGTGCAACAGGTTATGCCTGGAACTTAGCCGGCGCCCCTGGTTGGACATGTAATACTGGTTGCACCACTAACACACCTACCTTTATTCCAAACGGAAGTACCGCAGGCCCAGCAAATATAACCGTGACCGCATTAGGCGCAAATGGATGTAATAGTAATTCTTCGGCCAATTTCCAGGTAAATTACACCCCTGTAACACCAACTATAGCACCGGTGACAGCGTGTTTTGACTATGGTATTAGCGGCGGTACAAAAACGATAACCGTAACAAATCCTCAAAACTTTGGGACTTATGCAATCACAAGTGTACCAAACACTTTATTTAGCAGTGCGGTTTATTCTGCCGGAGTATTTACACTTACCACTACTGGTATCGGCGGAAGTTATAATATTACGGTTACACATTCAAACGGAACTTGTACGCCAGCAACTTCTGTAGCTGTGCCAATATCGGTTGCAAGCATAGCGGGAAGCACAAGTATAGCGCTCAACCCATCTAATCCTTGTGACCAGTATTCCGTAAGTTCTTTACCGGTAGGTTCTACTTATGTCTGGAAAGTAAATGGCGCCACTCCTACAGGACCAAACTATAATATTTTCGGTAATGGAATTACAATGTGTGGCACAACCGCACCAAGTTCTGTTTGTGTAGATGTTACTTTAAACGGATGTACATCCAGAGTTTGCTCAGCAACAATAGGAACTCATGCGCTAAGACAAGGCAACGGCACTTTGCCTGATGTAAAATCCAATTCAGTACTTGATCAGGTTAAAATCTATCCGAATCCGAACACTGGAGTTTTTACCATTCAGGTAGATAATGTCAAGACTTCGGCGACTGCAACGATCCTGGATGCCACGGGCAAAATTATTGCAACGTATACACTCAAAAAAGGCGAAAATAAAATCCAACAGGAAGGATTGCCAAAAGGGGTTTATACGGTATCGTTAAAATTGGACGGTAAATCTGAAGCCAGACAAATCATCATTAAATAATTTTTTTAAACTAAAAAAAGAAAGTTTTGGCACCCATTGCCAAAACTTTCTTATTTTTAACAGACCCAATCTTTTACCTGCCGCAGCATGAAAAAAATATTTACACTCTCAGTTCTGCTTTTTATTTCTTCACATGCTTTTTCCCAAAAAGAGATATGGAG
>DATHGE010000348.1:0-6328 GCA_035317805.1 Flavobacterium sp.
CTGAGTGTGGCCGGAGACAGTTACATCAAATCGACGTTAACGCTCGATTATGAAATCTTCAAAAAGAACCACCTCAATTTCGCGGCCAATATCGCGAACGTTGACGACAATCTCTTTGAAACCACCGACTGGCTTTCGAAAGTATCGAAGACCGGTTATGCAGTTGGTTACGGACTTGAGACGATCGTCGGCCCGCTTGAATTAAAATATTCGTGGTCACCCGAACTCCCGAAAGGCTATGCCTGGATCAGTGTCGGTTTCTGGTTTTAGCAATTCGCCCGCGCTATTTTTGTCACACATTTGCAAAAAAACAATATATTTGGAACCACTAAACAACTAAAACCAGGATTATGTCTATTTGGAAAAGAAAACCCCTTCATTTATTATTAGAAGAAGCTACCGAATCTGAAAAAGGATTAAAGAAAACATTATCTGCTACTGGTCTTGTTGCGCTTGGTGTGGGAGCCATTATTGGCGCCGGATTGTTTTCCATAACGGGTTTAGCGGCTGCTACAAATGCCGGCCCGGCGATCACGATTTCATTTCTTGTCGCTGCTTTTGGCTGTATTTTCGCCGGCTTGTGTTATGCCGAATTTTCTTCTATGATTCCGGTTGCAGGAAGTGCTTATACCTATTCATTTGCTACAATGGGTGAGTTTATCGCCTGGATTATCGGTTGGGATTTGGTGCTGGAATACGCCGTAGGTGCCGCAACGGTTTCGATCAGTTGGTCGCGATACCTGGGGAAATTTTTAGGCGGCTATGGCATCCATATTCCCGATGCGTTTATGCTTTCGCCATTTGAAGGCGGAATGATCAATCTCCCGGCTGTTTTTATTGTAATGGTAATGTCGCTGATTTTAATGAAAGGAACTAAGGAGTCAGCCACCGTAAACGGAATCATCGTTTTATTAAAAGTGTCAGTGGTACTTATTTTTATCGCTGTCGGCTGGAAATACATACATCCTGAAAATTATACGCCGTACATTCCGGCAAATACCGGAAAATTCGGTGAGTTTGGTTTCTCAGGAATTATCAGGGCAGCCGCTATCGTATTCTTTGCCTACATTGGTTTTGATGCGGTTTCGACAGCAGCGCAGGAAGCTAAAAACCCAAAACGCGATATGCCAATCGGAATTTTATTATCATTAGGCGTTTGTACGTTGTTATACATTCTTTTTGCACACGTTATGACCGGAGTCGTAAATTACCAAGCTTTTGCAGGTAAAGACGGAATTGCGCCTGTTGCCATTGCAGTAGAATCGATGGGCCACGCCAATGCTGCCGGAATAATTGTTCCGGAATATCCATGGTTAAACAATGCGATCTTACTCGCGATTTTAGGAGGCTATGCCTCTGTAATTTTAGTGATGCTGATGGGACAAAGCCGCGTATTCTTCTCGATGAGTAAGGACGGATTGATGCCGAAGGTATTTTCTGAAGTTCATCCTAAATTCCGTACACCGGCAAAAAATAATTTATTGTTCATGGTTCTCGTAAGCGCTTTCGCGGCTTTCGTTCCGGCACGTGTTGTTGGTGAAATGACAAGTATCGGAACCTTATTTGCATTTATCTTAGTGTGCATAGGCGTGCTGATAATGCGTAAAAAGATGCCGGACGCGCCAAGGGCTTTCCGCACGCCGTTAGTTCCGCTGGTTCCGATCTTAGGCGTTTTTGTCTGCTTGTTTATGATGGTTTTCCTGCCATTGGATACCTGGATCCGATTAATCGTATGGATGATGATCGGTTTCGATTTGTACCTGTTCTACGGAATGAAAAATAGCGTCCAGAACCAAGGGACTTTTAGTTTGGGGAATTACAAGCTTGTTGCTTCTTCAGGTTTGGGAATGGTCGTGGCTTTGATCGTTATTGCGTTCGTCCACCACAGCGACATTGCAATCGATGACCATTTCTTATATTATTTCTCCTTAATTTTCGCCGCAATTCACGCGATGATTTACGCTTACAGCTACAAGAAAGTGAGATAACAGGAAATCAAATAAATAAAAAGGTTTTAAAATCTGAGCAATCACTTTTTAAAACCTTTTCCTTTTATAAATATTTCACAATCAGACGCAGCAAAAATTAAATTTTTCCGATATTTGTGAGTATGAAAACATCATGGAATGATTTATTGTCACACTTAAAATTTCTCATTAAGAGAAATCCTGAATGATAATCCATCAATTGTCAATTATTAATTATCAATTGTAAATTATTAAGCCATGCCATTATACCACAAACTTGGAAAGTTCCCGCAAAAGCGCCACACGCAGTTCGAAAAACCGGACGGCGGATTGTATTACGAGCAGCTTTTCGGAACCGAAGGATTTCACGGAAATTCCTCGCTTTCCTATCATGTTCACCGGCCGACGCAGGTAAAGGAAATCAATAAATCCTATTCCGTCGAGCCCAAGATCGCCATCGGAAAAAACATCAAGGCGCTATTATTCAAAGGTTTTGAATTGAAGCCCGAAGCCGATTTCCTCGACAGCCGCAAGGCGATGCTCGTCAATAAAGACTGCATTATCGGATTGGCCGCGCCGCAAAATTCCCTGCGCGATTATTTCTATAAAAATGCTGACGCCGACGAAATGCTTTTCATCCACAAAGGAAAAGGCAAACTGCGCACGATGCTCGGCAATATTGATTTCGAATACGGCGATTACCTTATTATTCCACGCGGGATGATTTACCAGATCGAATTCGAAACCACAGAAAACCGTTTGTTTTACGTCGAATCGCACGCGCCGTTTTATACGCCGAAGCGATACAAAAACGCATCAGGCCAGCATCTGGAACATTCGCCGTTCTGCGAGCGCGATTTCAAATTGCCATACGAACTCGAAACGCATGATGAAAAAGGGGATTTCCTGATCAAGATCAAAAAGGAAGGCATGATGCACGAGGTCGTTTATGCAACGCATCCTTTTGACGTGATCGGTTGGGACGGTTACAATTTCCCATACGGGTTTTCCATCCACAATTTCGAACCGATTACCGGACGCGTCCACCAGCCGCCACCGGTTCACCAGACTTTTGAAACATCGACTTTCGTCGTCTGTTCGTTCTGTCCGCGTTTGTACGACTACCACCCGAAATCCATCCCGGCGCCATACAACCACAGCAATATCGACAGCGATGAGGTTTTGTACTATGTCGACGGTGATTTCATGAGTCGCAACAATATCGAGCAAGGCCACATTACGTTGCACCCGAAAGGAATTCCACATGGCCCGGCGCCCGGCGCAATGGAACGCAGCATTGGGCATACCAAAACAGAAGAACTCGCGGTCATGGTCGATACCTTCCGCCCATTAATGGTGACGGAAACTGCGATGGGATTGGATGATGGGAAATACTATCAGTCCTGGCTGGAATAATTTTTTGAAGCTAATCCCGCTGTCCGCTGCAATCTTTTTTCGGTAAAAACCTCAAAAAGGATTTTCGCTCCCATCAGGGCTAAAAATCAAATTTAACAACAACATTTCGGCAAATAACCAAATTACCGAATCAACAAATACACATTATGTCAGAAGAATTAAAATCCGTAGAATACGGACTCGAGAAAATATTCGAAGGCGCACAGGATTTCCTGCCGCTTCTCGGAACAGATTACGTCGAATTATACGTGGGCAACGCCAAACAATCGGCGCATTTCTACAAAACCGCTTTCGGTTACGAATCACTGGCCTACGCCGGACTCGAAACAGGTGTCCGCGACCGCGCGTCTTACGTATTGAAACAGGATAAAATCCGTTTGGTCCTGACCACGCCGCTAAACCAGGATTCGCCAATCAACGACCATCTTAAAAAGCATGGCGACGGCGTAAAGGTCGCAGCTCTTTGGGTGGAAGATGCGACAAGTGCCTTTGAGGAAACCGTAAAACGCGGCGCGCGTCCGTTTATGGAACCGACTGTTGAAAAAGACGAGTTCGGCGAGGTAGTGCGTTCCGGAATTTATACCTATGGCGAAACGGTGCACATTTTTGTGGAAAGAAAAAATTACAAAGGCGTTTTCCTGCCGGGTTACCGCGAATGGAAATCGGATTACAATCCGTCACCAACCGGACTAAAATACATCGACCATATGGTTGGGAATGTCGGCTGGGGCGAAATGAATACCTGGGTAAAATGGTATGAAGAAGTCATGGGATTCGTGAATTTCCTTTCGTTCGATGATAAACAGATCAACACCGAATATTCGGCATTGATGAGTAAAGTGATGTCAAACGGGAATGGAAGGATTAAATTTCCGATCAACGAACCGGCCGAAGGTAAGAAAAAATCACAGATTGAAGAATATTTGGATTTCTACGGTGGCCCGGGAATACAGCATATCGCCATAGCGACCGACGATATCATCAAAACCGTTTCGGAATTAAGGGCCAGGGGTGTCGAATTCTTATCCGCACCACCGCATACCTATTATGAAGCCATTCCGGAAAGGCTCGGCACGCATATGGACAGGATGAAAGAAGACATCAACCAAATCGAAAAGCTCGCCATTATGGTCGACGCCGATGAGGAAGGCTATCTGTTACAGATATTTACGAAGCCGGTTCAGGACCGCCCGACGCTGTTTTTTGAAATAATCCAGCGAATGGGAGCAAAAGGTTTTGGCGCTGGGAACTTTAAAGCACTGTTTGAATCGATAGAGCGTGAACAGGAATTGCGCGGAACGTTATAAAAACAACCTAAAAATTACAGCATCAATAATTTTACCAGACGAACGACTGCAAAATTTACAATAATTGTGTTAAAGTTGAATTTTCATTAAAAAATACTCAATAATAGCTATACTTTTGTACTCGCAAAAAGAGAAGGAGTGGTTTCCTTTAATTTTTATGTAAATTTTTCATAATTTATAGTTTTTTGGTTGGTTAATAGCATAAAAACCCGGTCATTAATTTGATTGGGTTTTTTTGTTTTGGTACATTTGGTACATAAATTGTAATTGCGGTGCCAAAAACTGAAAAAGAATGAGAAAAGGAATTGTATTTTTATTGATTATTACAACTTTCGGTTTTAGTTCACCACAAAAAGAACGCGCTTTTGACGTTGGCGAATGGTTCAAATTCAGGATCCATTACGGCTTGGTAAATGCCGGTTATGCGACGCTCGAAGTTCAGGAAGCCATCAAGAACAATAAAAAAGTTTACCACGCCATCGGGAAAGGCTATACGACCGGAATGTCGCGGTTCTTTTTCAAAGTTGATGACACCTACGAAAGCTATTTCGATAAGGAAACCGGGAATCCGTACCAATATGTCAGGAAAATCGACGAAGGCGGCTACACCAAAAACCAGGAAGGCTTCTTTAACCAGTCAAACAATAAAATCCTGGTGAAGGATTACAAGCACAAATCGGAAGAAACTTACAATTTCCCTGATAATACCCAGGATATCATGTCGACATTTTACTATTTGAGGAATTATCCGCTGATTGATAAAATGAAAGTCGGCGAGTCGGTCATGATCGACATGTTTTTTGACAATGAAGTCACCAAGTTTAAGTTAAAATTTATCGGCACAGAAGATTTATCAACTAAATTTGGCATTGTTCCGACGATGGTTTTCAGGCCCTATGTACAATCCGGAAGGGTTTTCAAAGAACAGGAAAGCCTTACGGTATGGATCTCAGACGATGACAATAAAATCCCTGTTGCAATCAAAGCCAGCCTGGCAGTCGGATCAATCAAAGCAGATTTAGATGCATTTAAAGGACTTAAATACACCTTTAAAGTAAAAGCAAAACCATAATGACAGACCATACACCAAACATTTTAGCCGAACTGGACGAAAAATTCGGCGCCATAGGGCAAAAAACCGACACACATCTTGAAGGATTACTTTGGTCGAAACCGATTACTTATTGGGATTACATCCAAACCGACGCCTTATTGAATCTCCAGATACAAAGAACGACTTTACCGGATGAAATGGTTTTCATCATGTACCACCAGGTAAACGAATTGCTTTTCAAAATGATTTTGTGGGAAATTAACCAGATCTGCCATACCGAAAAACCCGAAACGGTTTTCTTTACGGAAAGAATGTCGCGCATCAGCCGTTATTTCAATATGCTTACGACTTCATTTGACATTATGGGCGATGGGATGGAAGTGGCGCAATACATGAAGTTCCGGAATACCTTAACGCCGGCAAGCGGTTTCCAGAGTGCACAATACAGGATTATCGAATTCGCCTCCACAGATTTAATCAACCTTATCGATTACCGTTTCCGTGCCACCATCGACCGCAACACACCATACGAACACGCCCTCGAGCACCTGTATTGGCAGGCTGCGGGAAAAGACCATGCCACC
>DATHGE010000349.1:0-9719 GCA_035317805.1 Flavobacterium sp.
ACGATAAAAAAGAAGCTGCTCCGGCAGAATCAACTAAATCACAAGAAACTGCTCCGGCCGCTTCCGCTGAATTGCCAAAAGGCGTAATCGTAGTAACCATGCCGCGTTTGAGCGACACGATGACCGACGGAACCGTAGCGACCTGGCTCAAGAAAGTCGGCGATAAAGTGGCCGAAGGCGATATCTTAGCAGAAATTGAAACCGATAAGGCAACGATGGAATTCGAATCGTTCAATGCCGGAACTTTATTGTTTATTGGCATCAACGAAGGTGAAACCGCCCCGGTGGATAGCGTCCTTGCGATCATCGGGCCAGAAGGAACAGACATCACAGGTATTGCAGAAAACTTCAAAAAAGGCGGCGCTGCTCCGGCTCCGGTTGCTAAATCTGAAGAAAAGACAGAAAATAAATCTGAAGAAAAAACTACCGACGCTTCAAAAGAGGAAGGTGAAACGGTCAATGTGGTTTCTGACGGAAAAAGAATATTCATTTCTCCATTGGCGAAAAAAATCGCCGAAGAAAAGGGAATCAATATCGCACAGGTGAAAGGCTCGGGAGAAAACGGACGTATCGTTAAATCCGATATCGAAAGCTTCACACCTGCAGCCGCTGCTCCGGCTTCGCAGCCAACTGCAACAGAAACCGCTCCGAAAGCAGAATCAACTGCAGCCGCTCCGGTAAGGCCATTTGTGCCTGCGGGTGAAGAATCAACAGAAGAACACAAGAATTCACAGATGCGCAAAACGATTGCACGCCGTCTGGCCGAATCGAAATTTACCGCACCTGAATATTACCTGACCATTGAAGTGGCGATGGATGACGCGATGAAATCGAGAGCCGTGATCAATACGATTCCGGATACGAAAGTTTCCTTCAACGACATGGTGATCAAAGCATGCGCGATGGCATTGAAGAAACATCCGCAGGTGAATTCAACCTGGAAAGAAGACGTGACCATAATCAACCACCACATTCATATTGGCGTTGCAGTTGCGGTTGAGGACGGACTTTTAGTTCCGGTATTGAAATTTGCAGACCAGATGGGCTTGACGCAAATCGGCACTTCGGTGAAAGATTTGGCTGGAAAAGCGAGAAACAAAAAACTACAGCCTGCAGAAATGGAAGGCAGCACGTTTACGGTTTCTAATCTTGGGATGTTCGGGATTACCGAATTCACTTCAATCATCAACCAGCCAAATTCAGCCATCCTTTCCGTAGGTGCAATCATTGAGAAACCGGTCGTGAGAAACGGGCAGATCGTTGTTGGCAATACGATGAAGGTGACTTTGGCCTGTGATCACAGAACCGTCGATGGCGCTACAGGAGCACAATTCCTGCAAACGCTGAGACAATATCTTGAAAACCCGGTCACGATGTTGGCATAATTTCAATGACCTATTATACAAATCCCGTTTTTGATTTTTTCAGGACGGGATTTTTTATTTAATTTAGAGTTTTTAAATTCCATTGTATGAAAAAAATATTTTTCCTGATTACCGCCATTGCTTTCGTATCCTGCCAGAAAAAAGAAACTGTCACCAAAACGACTATTGTAGAAACCACTTCCGTGAAAGACGAACACACCTTTGCGAAACCGTCTGAAGCGGTCGTCAAACATTTGGATCTTGACATTAAAGTCGATTTCGATACACAGAAAATTTCCGGAAAAGCATCGTGGACGATTGACAATGTTTCTAAAGGCCATGAAATTGTCTTCGATGAAAACACGCTCAATATTACCAAAGTCACTTTGGGCGATGATGAAAAAGAAACCAAATTCGAATTGGGAACGGAAGTGGAATTCCACGGAAAACCATTAAAAATCACCATCGAACCAACAACGACCAAAGTCAATATTTACTACAATACTACCAAAGATGCCGTCGCACTACAATGGCTCAAACCCGAACAGACCGCCGACAAGAAATACCCATTCCTGTTTTCACAGGGCGAAAGCATTTGGTCGCGCACGTGGATTCCGTGTCAGGACTCTCCGGGAATTCGTTTCACATACAATGCAAAAGTAACTTGCCCGAAAGAGCTGATGGCCGTAATGAGCGCTGTAAATCCGCAGCAGAAAAACAATACCGGTATTTATACTTTCAAACAGGAAAAAGCGATTCCGTCATACCTGATGGCGATTGCCGTTGGGGATTTGGCTTTCAGGTCAATAGATAACAGGACCGGTGTTTATGCCGAACAGACGATGATTACAAAAGCAGCCTGGGAATTTGCAGAACTCGGCAATATGGTTCACGCAGCCGAAAAGCTATTCGGACCTTACCGTTGGGGAAGATATGACGTATTGGTTTTACCTCCGAGTTTCCCTTATGGCGGAATGGAAAACCCGAACCTGACCTTCCTTACTCCCGGAATTATTGCCGGCGACCGTTCATTAAACAGCGTATTGGCGCATGAATTGGGCCACAGCTGGAGCGGAAACCTGGTTACGAATGCGACTTGGGACGATGTCTGGCTCAATGAAGGCTTTACAACCTATGTAGAACATCGTATCGGCGAAGAAATTTTTGGCATGAATGAGGCGAAGATGCAGGATGTACTGAGCCGGAAAGTATTGCATGACGACATGGAAGAATACGGGGCCAACAACCCTGCGACCCAACTCAAGGTAAACGTAAAAGGCAAAAATCCCGATGATTCACTAAGCGATATCCCGTATGAGAAAGGCTATGCCTTCCTGCAGGTTTGTGAAGCTGCGGTCGGGCGTGAAAAATTCGACCAATTCCTGACCGATTACTTCAATAGCCACGCTTTTCAATCGATTACTACCGAGGATTTCGTAAGCTATTTCAATAAAAACCTGATTAAGGGCGACAAGGCGCTTGCCAGTAAGATTAAATTGGAAGATTGGATATACAAACCGGGAGTTCCTGCCAATATCACGACTCCGGTTTCCGAAGATTTCAACCGGATTGATGCCATCCAGAAAACCTGGAGAGCAACCGGAATCAAAGGATTAAGCCAAAAAATAAAATCCACCAATGAGAAGCAGCATTTCATAGATTACCTCCCGAATGATTTGACCGTTGCGGAAATGGCCGAAATCGACAAGGAATTCAACTTCACCAAAGGCGGAAACTTCGTCATCAAACGCCAATGGTTTGTGCCTGCAATCAGGCATCAGTACAAAGCCGCTTATCCGGCGATCGAGCAGTTTATGATTGCAACGAGCAGAACGGGATCATTGCAGACCTTGTATAAGGAAATGGTGAAAACTCCGGAAGGCAAGGCTTGGGCAAAACAGATTTTCGAAAAAGCGAAGTCGGGATATCATTTGACGACAGTGCAAAGTATGGAAGGATTGCTGTAATAATAAAGACAAAATATTAGATAAAATCCGTCAATTTGGCGGATTTTTTTATGGCGTGCCACCGTTGTGCAAGTCCAAAACCACGTTTGTCCCGCAGCACCGTCGGACTGTCCGCTATATCTTTTATGATACGCCCTTCGGGATACTCCATAAAAGGATACCGCTTCCATCCTTCACGCACTCCGCACCCTCAGGCTTAACGTATTACGCAATGCTGCCACTATTCAATTTTTCTTTCACGAAAGTTGAAACCGTTAATCGATGTACGCCAAGGATTCTTCCGATGGCGCTATAGGAAACTTTCCGATCAAGTAATTTACTGATTTCGCGTTCCTGCCCTGTTAGTTTTGTGCGCGCCGATTTGCTGCCTTTGGGACGCCCGAGTATAACGCCCTCGGCTTTTTTTCTTGCAAGCGCTTCTTTGGTACGTTGTGAAATGAGGTTGCGCTCGATCTCTGCAGAAAGCCCGAAGGCAAAAGCGAGCACTTTAGAACTGATATCGCTGCCAAGGCGGTAATTGTCTTTGATGGTCCAAACCTGGATGTCGCGGTTCATGCATTCGTTGAGAATGCCCATGATCATGAGCAGGTTTCTACCCAGACGCGATAGTTCCGAGCAAATCAGGATGTCTTCTTTCTTCATTCTTTTGAGAAGTTTGCCAAGTTTGCGTTCCTGGACGCCTTTGGAACCGGAAATGGTTTCCTCAATCCATTTGTCGACGACAAACACATTCTTATCGCAAAACTGGTTGATTTCATAACGTTGGTTCTCTACTGTTTGTTTGTCGGTGCTTACGCGGATGTAGCCGTAGATCATGGTTTTTTTGTTTAGATTAATTGGTTAATTTAGACTAAAGTTATTTACAAAAAAACATGGCTTCGTTTTAGGCTCAAACCAAAAGCTAAAAATAGTAGCGAATTACAATGATCATTCAATACAAATTCTGTCTACATTATACGACCTATTTTACGCGGCAGGGACATAAAGAAATTTGGTTACGATTATGCCGACCTATGGCTCATCGCCACTCTTCCAAGTTTAAAAGTTAACATAGAAGATTATCCTTCTGTAAAACAGCACCTTATAACATTTGGAATTGACAGGTTAAAACAAACGGGGGAACTTGGGTCTCGAAAAAAAACCAATAATAAATGGTTTGAAACACAAGACAGTATAAGTTATTGGGAGGATTTTTCTAAACAAAAAATTATATATCCTGAAATAACTAAGTTTCTTAATTTTTACTGCGATACAAAAGGCTTTATGACAAATAATAAGTGTTTTATATTAACGGGAGAAAACATTCACTTTCTTACAGCCTTTTTAAATTCTAGCTTATTTAAATTTTGTTTTAGAAATAATTTTCCAGAACTGTTAGGCGGTTCACGGGAACTAAGAAAAGTTTTTTTGGAAGAGTTGAATATTATTAAGGTTGACGATAAAATTGATAATAAATGCAAAGCAATTATCAACCAGATTATTGAAAACAAACTTCAGGCAAGAGAAATTTTATCACTAGAAAAGGAGTTAGATGAGCTAGTTTTTACACTTTATGCCCTAACAGATGAAGAAAAATCCCAAGTAGGGTTTATAACGATTCAATAAACTCAATTTCATTATAGCTTAAATTGTAAACGTCATATATATTTCTGTTAAGTTCATTTTCCAGATAATCTGTCGGCTTTCCTAATTTCTTATAATTTATAATTTCCTTGAAGATCGATAAAATTGGTTCGCGTTGAATTTCAGGAATGTTCGGAATAAATAGTTTTTTTACATAAAGCTCTCGCCATTGATTAGTTCCAACACCAGAACTAATACAAAATGTATTAAAATGCCAACTAGTAATTGGGTTATTTAGGATGCAGGTTATATATTCCAAATCACTACCAGTCATTATAAACGTTCCATTCAATGTTAAGTAATGATCATCCCTATCAAGAGCAAAGCGACCTTTGTCAACTAATTCGATCCAAATTATTTTCGGGCTAAAGAAATCCTCCATATAAGCGCAATTTCGTAAGTTGTAAAATGTATCACCTTTATCCGTTCGGTTTTGAAGCTCAAAAATATATTTGTCTAGATGTCTTTTAATTGCTCGGAAACCACTTATGTCAATAGGCTTTATGCCTTTATCTTTGATGCCATTGTGGGTATTTATCAGCCATAAATCAGGTGAGATATATCCATACTTTTTAATGTCCCTGCCGCGTAAAATAGGTCGTATAATTTCTTCACTTTTGGGATCTTCTTTTATTAATTCTAATCGCTTCTCGCCAGTAATAATAAATGCCTCATTGTATCCGGTTTTAATTCCATAGTTTATTGTAATATCCCAATCTTTTAATGGCACACCGATTTTCATTATTTTATCTTTAATCTGCTTTTCTACTGAGGAAAGCACTACCCAACTATCATAAATTTCAAATTTATAAGGATTGCTATATTGTCTAATAAAATCACTCAATTTATTTATAACAAAACTTTTGTCTAGAACGCAAGCATTTGTACTTCCCAAGTAAACACACTTTTCTGCAATTAAAATATTAGTATCTACCGTTGCAGCATCGAAGATCTGAACTCCTCCAAAGTCAATCAATACAATAGGATTTGTTTTCTCTACAAAATACTTTCGCAAACTTTCACCATAAGCCGCACGCATCCATTTGTTTGATGTAATAAATGTGAGCAAGCCATTTTGTTTAAGAATCCGAAAACCCAGTTCATAAAACAAACTGTAAATATCTCCAGTCCTGGCAAAAGTCTCAAATCCCATCTTCTCAAGATCAATACTTGCCTGACCCATTTTTTGAAGTTGGATATACGGCGGGTTCCCTATCACCGCATCAAATCCCCTGAAAACACCATCATCGTCAAGCACCTCGGGAAATTCAAACCTCCATTCGAAGGCGTTCTCAAACATTTTATTGGCTTTGATCTCTTCAATTTCCTTTTCGAGCTTTGCAATTTCAAGGACGGTCGACTTGACTTTCTTGTTCCACTCAGTTTCCTCTTTTTTGCTGCGTCCGAACAAATCAGTCTGCGTGGTCAGGTTAAGCAATACGCCTTTCGATTTTTCGAGCCCGAGTTTCTTTGGATCCTTGCTCGAGATTTCGCTTCTGAAGTTACTCTTGATATCAGCGATGAGCCTTTCCATATCGCGCTTCTGCTCTTTGCTGTCGGCTTCTCGGTAAGTAGCTACAGCAAGTTTATAACTTTCGATATTCCATTTGCTTTCCTTGAGCGCTTTCTTGAGGTCGGTGTCGAGCGGGAATCGGCTGATGAGTGAGTTGCCGCTCTTGATGTTAATATCGATGTTGGGAAGCGTCTCGAGTTCGGTAAAATCAGGGCCTTTGTAGTAGGCGTTCTTGAGCAGTTCAATCCACAAACGCAGGCGGCATATTTTCACCGAATTGGGATTGATGTCGACACCAAACAGGCAATTCTCTATAATGGTCTCCTTTTCGTGGAATAAAATTTCCTGCACACGGCGGCTTTCAGCGCTTAACGGATTATACTGGAAGAAATTATTGCGGTCGTCGGTAACGATCAGTTCATCGTTGATCACCTCGAGGTAATAATGTTGTAACCGTCGGCCTTCGTTGTCACAAAGAATTTCCAATCTGCTTTTGA
Organism: Flavobacterium sp.; assembly: GCA_035317805.1. Lineage (GTDB taxonomy): Bacteria > Bacteroidota > Bacteroidia > Flavobacteriales > Flavobacteriaceae > Flavobacterium. Next base: position 6,965 of record DATHGE010000349.1, read on the forward strand.
TAACGATGATCTCGTTGAGCGCCGACACTAGAAAGTGACCCGATCCCACAGCCGGATCGCATATCTTAAGGCTATTGATGATAGCGTTGCTTTCGAGCGTATTATGGGTTTGGTTCTGCAGTTCCAGAAATGTCTTGCAATTCCAGCCTTTGGCCTCATTGAATTTCTGAATGACGGCTTTTTGTATGGTTTCACGGCACATATACATGGTGATGAATCCGGGAGTAAATATAGAGCCGTCTTTATAGCCGTTGATTTTTTCAAATATCAATCCCAGTACCGAGGCGTTGATCAGTGATTTATTGTCTTCCTGGATATCTTCGGCCCCTTCACTGGCAAAGTCGTAGGCATCAAGGAATGAAAAAAAATAGTGCAGGGCATTTCGCTCGCCCGCAGCCTTCTTACCTAACGAATCCTTGATCACAGTTCCCGTTAATAACGGCAGCGTCTTGTTGTCTTCAAGCTGCGATATTGGAAACATGGAATGCTCCAGATCGGTCATTTCAAAAAGCGAACTGTTCAGATAGGGCACTTTGGAAAACACCTTCTGGACATCAGTATTTCTGGTACTGTCTTTTTTGGCAAGGACCTGAAAAAATAACGTATTAAGGTTGTCGTAGTCTTTAATTTTTTCGCTGTTCAGGAAGGCATAGGCTTTATCCTTGGCTTGGTAAGCGATGAGTTGTGCCTCGAGCAATTTCAGGAACAGGATGCGGTTTACCCATGTAATGGTCAGTTCAAGGGCCACGTTAAAAAGGCGCTCGTCAGTATTGTCTCCATATTGCTTTGTGTTTCCAAGCCGCGAAAGCTTGTCCATGCTTTCAAGCTGCAGGATCGCATTTTCGATCATGGATCCCGAATGGCGTTGTCCTGGCTTATTTCTTTCGATTAGTTTTTTGCCGCCTTCCTTTGTTTCCGTCAGTCCGATGATATGAAGCAATTCGCTGTAAAAATTCTTATCGAGACTGTTGCTGTCATTCGCAAATGACAATTTAAGCAAGTGCTCAGGCGACAGTAATTTGTACAGGGCAATGAGTTGCTTATCATCTTCTTTATCCGCGTTACGCAACAAGCGGTCGTATTTACGGATATCGAAATATGTATACTCTAACGTGGCCGGGAGTTGTGCAATGAAAGGCTCGGCAATTTGCTTGTAAAAATAATCGGTAGTATTGCCCGAAGACCGTTTGTTTTCGAAATCCTCAAACTGTTTCACGAAGCTTTTATTCTCTGCAAACAACTTGTTGAATAGTTGGGCGTCAAAGATAAACCATTCGTAGATATTTGTTATGATGACATATTTGAGATCGGTATTTTTATGTGTAATCCGTTCTCTCATGTAATAAAGCACAGCTTCCTGCAACGCCTTACAGTTGAGTTTTGCGACGGCGATCATCTCCGACTTATTGGTTGGGCTTTTCGCCTCAATGATAACACCTACTGAGGTTTTGGCGTCTTTACCGTTGTGAATGACAAGATCGTTGCGGCCTTTCGTATTGATGAAATAGTCAGTGCGGTAATATGTTTTTCTGAGGAAATCACTTACCAGGTTTTTATGATGCTCTTCTGTTTCCTTCTCATTGCAGTTTTCTATGAGTTCCAACAAATTGATTTTGAAAGTTTCAATTTCAGAACGGTTGGGCTTAATTCTTAGAAATGCTTTGTTTAAGGCTTTGCGTGGTTCAAGAAGGGTCGAATTCATAAAAATAATCTCAGTTTGTCCCCAAACTTACGATAAAATACGGTATAACTATAAATTTATTAAGCCAGTCTGAAAGACAAAAGCAAATCCATTACACTAAATAAATTTGAATCATATTCAATTTTTTTCCAAATTTGTTACAAACCAAAAGACACAATCATGCCTATCCGCTACTACCTCCAGGAAAACGCCATTGCTTCCAACCCAAACGACCTTAAGGCAAGGGTATTGGCCTATGGCAGCCTTGAACATGAAGACATAATCCAGGCAATGCTCAAAATGGGCAGTACCATTACAGAAGCCGATATCAGGGCAGTGTTAACCGCATTTTACGATACGGTTGCAAACAAAGTCACGGAAGGCTATAATGTTAACCTGCCAATTGCGAATTTAAGTTGTGGAATTACCGGAGTTTTCAATTCACCTGCTGACTGCTTTGACCCGGCAAGACACAAAACTAAAGTGTTGGTGCTTCCCGGGAAGATGCTGAAACAATTGGCTGAAGAATGTACTTTTGAAAAAACAACAAGGTCCGAGCGCAAACCGCAGCTGCTCCAGTTTAACGATGTGGTTTCAGGAAACCTGAATAACTCGATAACGCCTGGCGGAATAGCTGAGCTATCAGGATTGTTTCTTGATTTCAATCCCGTGAATAGCGCTGAAGGGCTTTTCTTTATGGCAGCAAATGGAGATCGTTATAAAGTAATGCACTTTTCACACCGTGCCGGAAAAAGGCTGGTCTTCCAAATTCCTGAAATACCTGCCGGAATTTACTGTCTTGAATTGATCAAGGAATTTGGGACTTCTCAGATTAGATTGCGAAAAGGAATTCTGGAACATGATTTATCGGTTTACTAAACCTTTTATAGCAATCAAATATTTTAGTCAAGTTCCGTTATATCTTTCCTTCGGCGAAGGAAACCCTTCCGTTCGCCGAAGGAAACGGCTTCCTTCGGCGAAGGTATTTTATCTGACAGTGCTGACAGGTTTTCTGATGAGGGCATAAACACCGCCCTGGACGACGGTCCTGTGGGCTTCACTTCAACATTAAAA
>DATHGE010000350.1:0-10985 GCA_035317805.1 Flavobacterium sp.
AACAAAAAGAAGAAGACTATTTAAGTCCGTCCACCGTTACATTCACATCGCCGTTTATCTTTACAAAAGCGACAATCGCCTGGTTGGTCAGCTGTATTTTCTGGAATTGGATATCATCCACAGTCCCATTGATGAAAACGCCCGGCATCGGGGAATAATTCTTTAGATATTGCAGCAGGTTCTGCTTGCCTTCGTCGAGGTTCGGCCTGATCGAATAGCGGCAGCTTTCCTGGATTTTTTTTAACACGTAACCTGACATCAGCCAATTGGCCGAGCGAACCAGCCTGCTTTTCGTATCAATCGCATAATCGAGCTTGTCAAAATAGATTTCCTTGCTTTGCTCGTTGTACTGCGGAACGCCGGCAAGATAGATTTTCCCGTTTAAGCTTCCGAGCAAATCCAAAGCGATAATCATCTTGCCTTCTTTCTGCCAGATGTCGACACCCTGAACCGTAACTTTTTTACTTCCGGTACCGAATTCCTGTCCCGCAAAATTCTTCGTCATGATTTTGGAAGCATCCGAATAGGTTGAAACCGCTACGATATTCGCCGAAATATGCGCCGGCATTTTCGAAACCGGCTTGAGCACGATTTTGGAACGGTCAAAATTATTTACCGGTTTTTGCCCGACGAGTGTTTCGATGTTGCATTTCAATCCCATTTCAAATGCGATTTTCTCATTCTGCAGTTTGGCGTTCGTCGTATATAATTCCACCGGAACCACGCGCAGCCAGCTTTGATAAGTCGCGCTCATTTCAAAAGGCGTACATATTTTTTCGAGCGCGTCGAGTACGTTCGGCTTAAAATCCATCGATTTTCCAATGGTTTCGTCTATGCTTTTTTCGATTTTCGATTTGAAGATGCGGACCGCCGGATTGATCAGGTAGGTGATCGGGATGGCTTTTCCGAGAATGGTGACCGAAGGGCTTTCATTCCAGTCGAGCGATTTCAGTTCGGTACTGGTGTTGAGTTTCCAGTTGGTCAGCCCGACGTCGCTGAGCAAGGTCACATTTCCGTTGAAGTTGAACTCGCGCGTGCTGTACAATCCGATTCCGAGTTTATTCGTCCCGATACGGTATCTGACAAATGCTTTCAAAGGCAGGATGGTCTTGATTTTCCCATTTTCATTGGTAAGCGTAATCGGTGCGAGCTTCCAGATTTTGATTTCATAATCGTCGTCTTCGATGTTGTTGTCTTCATAGATCAGGCCGTTGAGGAATTTGTTGGCCTGGTTTTCCACATCCTTGAGCTTAATGGAAATCGGCATATCGATAAACGAAACGGCACTGTCATAGAGCAAAGGCGCGGCATTGTCGGGTTCGGGTTTCATCGCGTCTATTTTTTGCGTGGCCGAGCAGCCCGATTGCAGCAAAAGGAAAAAGAAACCGGAAAATAAAAGCAGTATGTTTTTCATCGAAGTGAATTTGAAAGCCGTAAAATTAATCAAACGCCCGATATTTTCAGGGTTTGTGTAACAATTTCACCAGCGGAAAGTCTTATAACCTTAATTGGAATAAGACTATTAACGTTTTCTTATTATAATTTCTTTTAAGAATTTTTAATATTGTTGCAAATAACCCGAATTATGATTGAAATAAAGGACTTACACAAATCTTACAAAATGGGAAGCTCGGAGCTTCATGTGTTAAAAGGCATTAATTTCAATATTAAAGAAGGCGAACTCGTCGCTATCATGGGTTCTTCGGGTTCGGGAAAATCGACACTGCTCAACATTCTGGGCATTCTTGACGAAGCCGATTCGGGCAGTTATATCCTCGACAAGCTTCCGATAAAAAATCTCAACGAAACCATCGCTTCCAAATACCGCAATAAATTCCTGGGTTTCGTATTCCAGTCGTTCAACCTGATCAATTATAAGAATGCGCTCGATAACGTGGCAATGCCGTTGTATTATCAGGGTATTAAGCGAAAGGAACGTTATGAGATTGCGATGAATTACCTCAGGAAGGTCGGACTCGAATCGCACGCAAACCATTTGCCAAACGAACTGTCGGGCGGACAGAAACAACGCGTCGCAATCGCACGTGCTATGGCCTCGAATCCGAAAGTATTGCTCGCCGATGAGCCAACCGGAGCTTTGGATACCAAAACGTCTTATGAAGTAATGGAACTCATACAAGGCATCAACGACGAAGGCAAAACAATCCTGATCGTAACGCACGAGCCCGACATTGCGGCAATGTGCAAACGAAACGTGGTTTTAAAAGACGGAATCATCATCGATGATAAAATGGTAGAACAGGTAAGGGCGACATCTTATGTTTAATATCGAACGCTGGCAGGAAATTTTTGAGGCGATAGCCAAAAACAAGCTGAGGACTTTCCTCACAGGTATTTCTGTGGCTTCGGGAATCTTTATCCTTGTAATTTTATTGGGCGTCGGGAAAGGTTTGCAGAACGGGATCGAAAAACAGTTCGAACGCGACGCCGCCGGAATCATCGAAGTCTGGTCGGGAATGACAACAAAAGAGTACAAAGGGCTCAATCCGGGACGGCAGATCCAATTCCGCAACAGCGATTACGATTTATCGGTACAGAAATACGGGGATAAGGTCGATAAAAAAGCCGCAACCTATAACGAATGGAATGGATTGGTGACTTATGGGAAAGAATCCGGAAATTATCAATACCGCGGCGCGTATCCCGATTACCAGTTTATCGAAAATGCGACGATGGCCGAAGGGCGTTTCATCAACAACAGCGACATGGAGAGCAATGCGAAAATTGCCGTCATCGGAATGAAGCTCAAGCAGGACATCTTTAAGGATAAAAGCCCGATTGGCGAAGAGATCACACTCAACAATATCAATTTTAAAGTCGTGGGGGTTTTTGTGGATCCTGCCGGAGAACGCGAAGAAACCCGCGTCTACATTCCGCTTACGACAATGCAGAAAGCGTTTGGTGCCGGAGATAAAGTCAGCGTCCTGTTTTACACGATGAAAAAAAACCAGGATTACGACGCCGCGCTAGCCGAGGCCGAAAAGTTTGAAACCGGGCTGAAGCAACTGCTCAAAAGCAAAAATACGATCGCTCCGGATGACGATAGCGCCATCGGCGTACACAATTCCGTAAAGGATGCCAAACAGTTTTATTCGCTGAATTTATACATCCGGTTGTTTTTCTGGTGGGTCGGAATCTGTACGATTATCGCCGGAGTCGTCGGGGTGAGTAACATCATGCTGATTATCGTAAAAGAACGCACGAAAGAAATCGGAATTAGGAAAGCTTTGGGAGCTCCGCCAATTTCAATCATCGGGATGATTTTGCACGAATCGATTTTTATTACCACGATCGCAGGGTTTGTAGGGCTTTTAATGAGTTTGATTCTTTTGGAATTGGTCGGCCCGCAAATCAAGAGCGAATTTTTTGTCAATCCGTCCGTCGATTTCAATGTGGCTTTGACCACTTTATTCCTGCTTGTTTTTTCAGGAGCATTAGCCGGATTTTTCCCTGCCTACCGCGCAGCCAAAATAAGACCCATTGTAGCACTTAGAGACGAATAATTATGTTTGACAGGGATAAATGGAATGAGATTTTAGAAGCCTTGAGCGCGAATACGTTCAGGACAATCCTGACCGCTTTTGGCGTTTTCTGGGGTATTTTTATTCTGGTGATTTTGCTCGCGGCCGGAAATGGATTGGAAAATGGCGTAAAGAAAGGTTTCTCCGGAATAGCCACCAACACCATGTTTATGTGGACACAGTCGACTTCAAAAGCCTATAAGGGTTTGCCGCAGATCCGGCCGTTCAATTTCAAAAATGACGACGTTCCCGCACTGAAAGCCAATTTTCCGGATTTGTTATACGTTTCCCCAAGAAACCAACTCGGCGGTTACCAAGGCGCGAATAATGTCATCCGTGGCACCAAAACGGCGGCCTTTACGATTTATGGCGATTATCCGGAACTGATCAAACAGGAATCGATGGTGATTACCAAAGGACGCTTTGTCAACCAGCAGGACATCCTCAACAAAAGGAAAGTCGCGATAATCGGACAGGGCGTAATAGATGGATTGTATGACAAGGCTGAAGAAACCATCGGAAGCTACATCAAAATAAATGGCGTCAATTTTATGGTGGTCGGGATTTATTATTCGAAAGATAAAAATAACGGCGGACCCGAAGCGGCGCAGAAAAACATATTCATCCCGTTTACGACTTTCCAACAGGCATTCAATTTTGGCGATACCGTGGGCTGGATGGCCATCACTGCCAAAGACGGCGCTTCGATCACCGATTTGAAGAAAGGCATTATGGATCTGATGAAGTCGCGCCATTCCATTCATCCCGATGATGATCGCGCGATTGGGAATTTCGACCTTTTTGAAGAATTCAGCAAAGTACAGGGATTATTTATGATCCTGAAATTCATCGCCTTTTTTGTCGGGACTCTGGTTTTGCTTTCGGGAATCATCGGAATTTCAAACATTATGCTGATTGTCGTGAAAGAACGCACCAAGGAAATCGGAATCCGCCGCGCTTTGGGCGCCACTCCGGCAGCGATCCGTGGGCAGATCTTAACAGAAGCCATATTCCTGACTATCGTCGCCGGGATGTGCGGCATTGCCGTTGCGACCGGATTATTGGCCATTATCAATAAGATCCTCGACTCGATGCCAAGCGAAGACATGATGTTTGCCAACCCAAGTGTCGACCTTTCGGTAGTTTTTATAGCTTTACTGATATTGGTCGGATCGGGATTATTGGCTGGATTCATTCCGGCGCAGACCGCCATCAATGTCAAACCAGTAGACGCTTTGAGGACAGAATAAATCATCAATTAAATAAAATCATCAAAACCAAAACAAATGAGAAAAGGAGTAACCATAACCATTTTAGTTTTCATAGCCATCGTGTTTTTTGGCGCGCTGTATTACCTCTATGCGAAGAACCAGGAACCGCCGGTTGTTTTTGAAACCGACAAAGCCGAGACGAAAACCATTGTGAAAAACACGATCGCCACAGGAAACATCGTGCCTGATGTGGAGGTTTTAATCAAGCCGAATATTTCAGGGATTATCGAGGAAATTTATATCAAGGCCGGCGAATCGATAAAAGCGGGCGATATGATTGCCAAGATCAGGGTTGTTGCCAATGTTTCGAGCCTGAGCAGTTCGCAAAATCAGGTGCAGTCGTCCAAAATCGAGCTCGACAACCAACAGAAATTATACAACAGGCAGAAAACCTTGTTTGACAAAGGCGTGATTTCGGCGAATGAATTCCAGGCTGCGGAAGTCGCCTATACACAGGCCAAACAGAATTACAACGCGTCAAGGCAAGGTTTGGATATTGTGAAAACAGGAACCTCTTCGGGGCTCGGCAATTATGCCAATACGGTAATCCGCTCGACGGTCACGGGAATGGTTTTGGACGTTCCGGTAAAGGTCGGAAATCAGGTGATTGAAAGCAATAACTTCAACGAAGGGACGACTATCGCCAGCGTTGCCGATGTCGGGAAAATGATTTTTGTCGGGAAAGTCGATGAATCGGAAGTCGGAAAAATCAAGGTGAATCTGCCGATTGAAATCACCGTCGGCGCGATTGAAAATAAGAAATTTACCGCGATCCTGACTGATATCGCTCCGAAAGGGAAAACCGAAAACGGCGCCATCCAGTTCGAAATCAAAGCCGCGTTAACCAACCGCGACACCACTTTTATCCGTGCCGGACTCAGCGCCAATGCATCGATTATCCTTGATAAAGCCGAAAATGTACTTGCATTGAAGGAATCGCTCGTCCAGTTCGACAAGACTACAGAAAAACCATATGTAGAAGTGATGACCGGCAACCAGAAATTCGAAAAAAGAAATGTCGAACTCGGCGTAAGCGACGGAATCTATGTCCAGATCAAAAGTGGCGTCAAGGCTTCGGATAAGATTAAAGTCTGGAACCAGGGCCTGAATAAGGAAGGAGAAGAATCCAAGCAATAATTTCATCGCATAAAAAAGCATTTTAATTTTTAGAAAATTGTTAAATTTGTGCAGTACCTTTGCACCACATCAATCAAAAACATGAAAAAAATCAACCACATCCATTTCATTTTCATGCTGCTGCTCGGGTTGTCACTTCAGGCGCAGTCGAAAAAATGGACGATCGAAGAATGTGTCAATTATGCATTGGAACACAACATTTCCATCCAAAATACAGACCTCGATACCAAATTGGCCACTATAGATAAAAACAGCGCGTTGGGGAATTTCCTGCCTGTAATCAATGCGTCGGCTTCCCATTCGTGGAATATCGGACTCAACCAAAACATCACGACCGGACTTTTGGAAAATGAAACCACGCAATTTACTTCGGCGGGACTGAACGCCAATGTCGACATTTTCAAAGGACTTCAAAATCAAAACCGTTACCGCAGGGCAAGCCTCGGCATCATCGCATCGCAATACCAGCTGACGAAAATAAAGGACGATGTGTCGCTCAATGTGGCTAATGCGTTCCTGCAGATTCTTTTCAATAAAGAAAATATCAAGGTACAGAAAGAACAGCTCGCCAATAATGAAAGGCAGTTCAACCGCACGACCGAACTGGTGAATGCGGGTTCGATTCCGCGAGGCGATTTGCTCGACATTAAGGCGACGGTTGCCGATAACAAACAGAAAGTCGTCGCGGCGGAAAATGCGCTGCTGATTTCAAAACTGAGCCTCGCACAATTGCTTCAATTGGATGATTTCCAGAATTTCGATATCGCCGATGAGAATTATGAAGCCAGACAAAGCGAAGTGATGTTCCAGACGCCCGAGGCGATTTACAAAAAGGCGCTCGAGGAAAGGGTGGAAGTGAAGCTCGCAAAAGCAAACACTGAAATCGCCGAAAAGGATGTGAAAATTGCCAAAGGCGCTTACCTGCCGACACTCACGGGATTCTATAGTTTCAGTACGCGTGCCGGTTATTCCGACAGGATCACGGGTTCGGTTCTGGATGCTTCCAATCCGATAATTGTCGGGACAACCAGTACGGGCCAAATCGTAACCACCGATAATTATTTACCGGTTTTTGGAAAATCGGCGCCGGTTTTCGATCAGTTCAGCGATAATAAGGGACACAATTTCGGATTGCAGTTAACCGTTCCGATTTTGAACGGATTTTCCATTAAGAATAATGTGGAGCGTTCGAAAGTCGCTTTGGAAAGATCCAAAATCGCCTTATCGCAAAGCCAATTGGATCTCGAAAGAAACGTCTACACGGCTTTCACCGACGCCAACGGTGCGTTCAATGCCTATGAATCGGCGGTTGTTGCACTCGAAGCCAGGGAAGGCGCTTTCAACTATGCGAAAGAACGGTATGATGTCGGCATGATGAACGCCTTCGATTTCAACCAGGCGCAATCTTTATATTCAACGGCGCAGTCGGAAGTTTTGCGAACCAAATACGATTATATATTCAGAACTAAAATCGTGGAATTCTATTTCGGAATCCCGATTACCAAAAAATAACAAACATGTCAAAAAAAGCTTATTTCTTAATCGGAGGCGCAATCGTACTGATTGTTGTACTTGTCGCATTGTCTAAATCCGGTGTCATCGGCAATAAAGATAAAGGCACTGAAGTGGAAATAGCCAAAGTTGACGAGATCACGATTATCGAAACCGTTTCGGCGACCGGAAAAATACAGCCTGAAATTGAAGTCAAGATTTCTTCGGAAGTCTCGGGCGAAATCATTTCACTTCCCGTGAAAGAAGGACAGGTTGTTAAAAAAGGCGACCTGCTCGTAAAGATCAATCCTGATTTGTATACTTCGGGCTACAACAGGACGATCGCCGGACTTTCGGGAACCAAGGCCAGCCTGAGCCAGTCGGATGCGAGCTTTCAGGAAGCCAAGGCGAATTACGACCGCAACAAGACGCTGTTCGATAAGGGCATCATCTCCAAATCAGAATGGGATAAGGCAATCTCGATGTTTGAAGGCGCGAAAGCTTCCAAACAGGCGGCTTACTACAACGTGCAAAGCGCTTCGGCTACCGTCAATGAAGCCAAGGACAATCTGGGAAGGACGACGATTTATGCGCCTGCGGACGGAACAATTTCGATGCTCAATGTCGAATTGGGCGAACGGGTTCTGGGTACGCAGCAAATGACCGGAACCGAAATCCTGCGTGTGGCCAATCTCAATAATATGGAAGTGGAAGTCGACGTGAATGAGAATGATATCGTAAAAATCAATGTCGGCGATTCTGCCAATGTTGAAGTCGACGCCTATCTCAAGAAGCAATTCAAGGGAATTGTAACGAGCATTTCCAATTCGGCGAGCACGACTTTAACCGCGGACCAAGTGACGAATTTTAAAGTGAAAGTCCGCATCCTGAAAGAATCTTATCAGGATTTGCTTGCCGGAAAACCAGAAAGCTATTCGCCTTTCAGACCCGGAATGACCGCAACAGTCGATATCATTACGAAGCGGAAAGAGAAAGTGCTTGGCGTTCCGATCAGTTCTGTCGTAATCAAATCGGATACGACGGCCGTGAAAAAATTTGAGGTGGAAGATCCAAACGCTGAAAATAAAGTCAAGGCAAAAAGCGATAAGAAATATGAATGCGTTTTTGTGAAAGTCGGCGACAAGTCCAAAATCAGGATCATCAAAACCGGCATACAGGACGATACAAATATTGAAGTCACAAGCGGACTCAAAAAAGGCGATGTTGTCATTACCGGGCCATACACTACCGTTACAAAAGACCTGAATTCGGGGGACAAAGTTGTTGTCTCCTCTGAAAAGAACAAAGACGCGAAAAAATAATGCCTTACATTCTCAATATCGAGACCGGGACAAAAAACTGTTCGGTTGCCATTGCAAAAGACGGACAGCCGCTGCTTTGCAGGGAAATGGCGGAGCAAGGTTATTCCCACGCCGAAAAGCTACATGTTTTTATTGAAGAAACGCTTCGCGAACTCCATTTACAATTCAAGGATTTATCGGCGGTTGCGGTTAGCCAGGGCCCGGGTTCCTACACCGGTTTGCGCATTGGCGTTTCGGCTGCAAAGGGACTGTGCTTTGCGTTGGATATCCCGTTGATTGCGGTAGATACTTTGGCGGTTTTGGCAGCGCAGGCAAAAATAGCGGAAGGCGTTATTGTTCCGATGATCGATGCGAGGCGGATGGAAGTCTACAGCGCCATATTCAATCCGGAGATGGAAAAAATACGCGATGTGGAAGCCGAAATAATCACCGAAAACTCGTTCGAAAATTTGCAGGGAAACGTTTATTTTGCAGGGGATTGCCTCGGCAAATGCAAAGCCGTGTTGACGAAACCCAATTTTATATTCCTGGATGAAATTGTTTATCCTTCGGCCAATGAAATGTGCCAGCTCAGCTATGAAAAGTACCAAAAAAACGATACGGTTGATGTCGCTTATTTTGAGCCTTACTATCTCAAGGATTTCATGATTACTACAAAAAAATAAGTTATTGCGCGGCCAGAAAATCGATTATTTTAATCATATCCGCCTGTTGGTCGAAATCAATTTTGTTTTCTTTTACAAAAGCTTCGATTGCGGCTTTCTTATCTGGAAATAATTTGATGAGGTCTTTTTTGCCGTCCGGAAATTCGGAAATACCCAATTCTTTATTCTTGAAAAAATAAGTGTCATCGGTTTTAGAATAGCGTGAAGGCATATCTTTTTCAAGCGTTGTCCGGGCTTTTTTACCTTCGTAGAAATTGATATTTTCCTTTTGAAACAAGCCATAGCCGTTTTTCTCATACAAATTGATGAGATAGCCGTAATACAGTTTGTTTTTTGTATTGGTGTAAGCCGTCAATAGGTATTTCTTGTTGCCCTCGGTGAAAATAATCGAACTATAGTCTTCAATCTTGTCCAGAATCAGCGTGTCGCCTTTGGTATTTATAAATTCAAATTCGTCATTGAACGTATTGTAGCGCATATAAGCTTTACTCTTCAGTTTTTCTACCATAGCAGAAGAAAACATATGCTGAAGATAAGGCGAACCCTGGATTTTATCCTTAGACCGAATCGGATTGATAAAAGTTGTTCCTGAAACTTTTGCACTCGTTGAGTTGTCATTCTGGGAAAAGGCTGGTAAGCTGAGCATTAATGCAATGGCTGCGGTGAAAATATTTTTCATCGTATTGGATTTGTTTGTACAATGATACAATAAAATTACGTCTTGGAAAATTCCTTCAAAAAGGGCTGAATCGAAATGCCCGCTTCATCGAAAGCCGTTTTGCAATTTTCAAGTATTGTTGAGGATACTTCCGAAAAATCCTCGTTTTTTGTCCAGGCACGAATGGCAATCCTGACTCCGGAATCGGTAAGTTCCTTTACGGAAACCGATGCCGCCGGATGCTTCAGGATTTTAGGATGGTTGTCGAGAATCTTCGCAATGATGTCTTTCACATTTTTGATGTTACTGTCATAGGAAATGCCGATGGTCAGATCGGTGCGCCTGTTTTCCTGTTGCGAATAATTGATGATCGTTCCGTTAGACAAGGCGCCATTCGGGATAAAAATCACCTGGTTGTTTGCCGTGAGCAGTTGCGTCACAAAGATCTGGATGTCGATTACCGCTCCGGAAACGCCCTGCGCCTCAATCGAGTCGCCGAGTTTGAACGGCTTGAAAAGGATGATGAGCATGCCGCCCGCGAAATTGGAAAGCGAACCCTGCAACGACAGGCCAACGGCTAAACCAGCAGCACCAAGGATCGCAACAAACGAAGAAGATTCGATGCCCAATTTGGAAATGACCGCGATAAAGAGCACAATCCGCAATCCCCAGAAAATGATATCTGACAGGAATTCAATCAGTGTAGGCTCAACCGCCCTTCTGACCATGACTTTCCGTGAGATGTTATTGATAATCCGGATGACCCAGATTCCGATAAAGAACAGCAGTAGCGCTCCGATAAGTCTTGGCGAATAATCGATGAGTACATTAATGAACGTTTCGGAGTAATGCTCGAGATAGTTGGTGTCGACAAATAATAATTTCATGGCTATATTTCA
>DATHGE010000351.1:0-5066 GCA_035317805.1 Flavobacterium sp.
TCGCGGTGATCGCTTTGGGCAAACGGTAATTGATAATGATGTATTGCCAGGTTTCCTTTGAGGCGGTTCCTCCGGTAAGACTTTTGAAAATTTCCTTTATCGGGATGGTCACCGGTCCAAGGCTGATATTCAAAAAGAATAAAAAAACAACGCCTATGGAAAGCAGTGCGAACAAGATGATATTTCGATTGGCCTTATCCATTTATTTTAATTGTTCGAAGAAAAATAGTTGGTGGTTGGGCAGCAGTTCCGGATGCAATATTTTCAGGATGTCTTTCAAAACCAAATCGGGACGGTTTGGGGCGAGTTCGTAGTAAACGATTCCGCCGGTTTTTCCTTTGCGTCTGGTAAAGGAATAAACCGTTTTGTTCCGGAATGCATCGAACTGTGCATAATGCGGATTGGCGGTAGCCATTTCCTGCAAAGATCCCGATTCGTTGATCCAGAAATTAGCGTGCTGTGCCTTTTCGAAAACCGTTTCGAAAGATAACGACAAGCTTCCGGTTCCGGTCGCATCTTTCCAAAGATAATTACCGCCCGCATCATTGACAAAGCGGCTTCCCCAGGAATTTCCGTTTGGGATGTACCAATGGTTTTCATACATGGCACCAATCAGTACGGTTGGTTTTGAGGTAGCTTTTTTGGCCAGTTCGACTGTCGCCTTATAGCTTCTTTCGATGTTTGTAAAAATGGAATCGGCGGTCTTTTCCTTTCCGTAAAGTGCGCCGAAAAACTTGATCCATTCTGCTTTTCCCAATGGGTTCTGCTCGTTCCAGTCGCCATTGAGCATGACTTTCAATCCGTTTTTCTGCAGGTTGTCGAGCGCCGGGTTGTTGTTGTCGATTCCGAAACCGACAAGCAGTTGCGGCTGGAGGTCGATGATCACTTCGGTGTTGAGACTTTGGTTGGAGCCAAGTTCTTTGATTTTTCCTTCGGCAATTCTGGCGCGGATTTTCTCGGAACAGATGTAATCTAGGTCTGGAAATCCGACCAAAGTATTTTCGACGCCCAGCATCTCGAGCGACGGAATGTGTGTGGTTGAAGTGACGACAATCGATTGCAGCGGAATTGGAATAATCGGGTTCTGTTTTAGGCTGTCGGGAATTTTCGCGCCTTTTTCCTGTAAAATATAAGTGTAATCTTTGGAAGCATTCGGCCACGGGTTGGTGATTTTTACAATTGAAAAACCGTCGTATTTGAAAATAGAAAGCCCTTTCGCGTAATGAATGGAATTTTCGGATTGTTGTTTTATTACCGATATATTTTCCTCGTTTCTTTTACATCCGACAGCAGTCAATACAATCAGAAACGCAATAAATTTAAGCGAAATGGATTTCATAACAGTTTTTTCAGAGACGCAAAGATAGCAGTAAATGTTATTTTCAGGTATAAAAAAAATCGCCGCGGAATTCGTGACGATTTTTTTTAGTCCTAAAATAGTATCGATTTACTTTTTCAATAATTTGAAATTCCCGTTTTGGCCATTTTCAAATTGAAGGCTTAAAACGTAAGCGCCTGTTGCCAGTTTTACGGTTTGTACATCAAGAATCGCTTTGGAATTTGTATGGATAATTTGTTTTCCGGTAGCGTCAGTCAGGTCATAAGAAGTAATTTTCCCCGGCGCATCGATTGTTATTGTTGAGGTAAACGGATTCGGATAAATAGCTGTTTCTTTAATGTTGAATTTTTCGTTCGCCAGATATACGGCATAAGTCAGTGAAGTGCTTTCAATAACCGCAGCATAATTGTCTAACGTTGTTTTGAGCAAATTGATATCGCAATCGCAAACGGAACCGTAAAAACGCGGTGCGGGTTCCTCTGTCGAATCAGGATAAAGCAAACCGTATTTTGAAACATTAAAATCCTCAAAAATCTGATTAAGTCCGGCATCATTTGTCACTATAATGCCGTTGTTCATTCCAACAGGAATGCCAGTAACTGCATTGTTTACTACAATTTCCAACTGATCGCTGAAATAACCAACATCGGCGAGATGCGCATAAGCGATTACTGTAGAATAGGCCTGAAGATCCGCGACAAGCTGGTTTAGATTTCCATTTGCACCAATTTGGATCGGATAATTTCCTAACTGTCCAAAATTGCCTCCCTTGGATTGGTACCAATAGGCTCCATAGTTGGACAGAATCGTATTTAGGTCAGCATCATTTGTTAATTCGGTACTTCCGCCCCAATTGAAAAGGCTTTCCGCTCCAATCGCTTCATTTACGAGCCGGATTTGAACGCCGTCCTGAGCGAATGCAAAATTTGAAACAAAAAATAAGAGGAATAATTTTTTCATGATTTGGATTCAGTTTGCTCAAATTTAGTTTTTTTGTTTGAATTTCTGAAAATTATTTCAAAGCATACTGTATATTTGCAGCTGATTAAGGTTGTGATTTCACTATTTGAAATTGCATTAAAAGGGAATCAGGTTACAGATGTCAGATTGCAGCATTTAGATTGCAGTCTGAAATTTAAAATCCTGAGCTGTTCCCGCAACTGTAAGCTAATCAGCTTGTTGTTATCTGCAAGACCACTGTTCGAAATGGCAGATTTATGAATTACGATTTACGCAAAACTGTAAATCCGAAATCGTAAATCCAACATCAAAAATGGGAAGGTAAACAACAAGACGCAAGCCAGGAGACCTGCCTCAATCCTAACGAATATCGAATCTTCGGGAAAAAGATTCTGAAATTATGACTGCGAAAAAGCTGCTTGTATTTTGGATGCTGCTGTTGTGCCAATTCATTTTTGCGCAACAGGATTCTATTGCTTTGAAGGAAGTTACGGTTTCGGATGTGCAGCTCAAAAAATTCTCCAATACGCAATCGGTTATCCGGCTCAGCGATTCGATTATCGAAAAAAACCAGCCTTCACTGACTTCACTGCTCAATTACAATTCGACCATTTATTTTAAGGAAAACGGACTCGGGATGGTTTCATCGCCATCTTTCCGCGGAACGACGGCGCAACAGACAGCAGTGATCTGGAACGGCATCAATATCAATTCGCAGCTTCTCGGCCAAACCGATTTCAATACGATTACGACCATGGATTTTGACGAAATCGATGTCAGGGCCGGCGGCGGCAGCGCTATTTACGGCAGCAGTGCTATTGGCGGCAGCATTCACCTGAACAACGATTTGAATTTTAAAGACCAATTCAGGAATGAATTGCAAGTGAGTTACGGCAGTTTCAATACGTTTGGGGCGAATTATAAGATGGCGGTTTCCAATGAAAAAGTGAGCGTGAATGTTGGCGTTTCGAGAAACAGTTCCGAAAATGATTACGAATATTTGGACACCAAAAACAAACACAACGAAAACGGGCAGTTTTATAATACAAGCCTCAATGCCGATTTTGGCTATCGGTTCAACCGTTCCAATTTCCTCAAATTCTACAGCCAGGTTTTTGAAGGCGAAAGGCATTTTTCGGGAACGCTTTCGGCACCGTCCAAAAGCAAATACCAGGATTTGAACTCGCGAAACCTGATCGAATGGGATTATTTTTCGGGCGGTTGGTCTTCCAAAACAAAAGTTGCCTTTTTGAATGAGCAGTATAAATATTTCGAGAATTTCAAACTCAATAATTTCGAGACTTCTAAAGCCGAAACTTTTATAGCAAAGTATGACCTGGCTTACAATTTCAACAATAAAATGTCGCTCAATGCAGTTTTGGATTACACTAAGGTGAAAGGCATCGGTTCGGAAATCGGCGTGAATATTAGGGAAATGACTTCTGCGGTTTTGCTGTTCCGCCATCAGGTTTTGGAAAAATTGGGTTATGAACTCAGCGTCAGGAAAGAATTTAACGATGATTATGAAAGTCCGGTTTTGTTTGCGTTTGGGACGAAAATCCAGCCATTTAAAATTTATAGCATTAAAGTTAATGTCTCGCGCAATTTCAGGATTCCGACTTTCAACGATTTGTATTGGCAGGGCAGCGGCAATCCCGATTTGAAGCCTGAAAGTTCGCTTCAGGGCGAATTGGGTCAGGAAATTAAAGTGGGCAGTTTCTCTTTGGCCGCGACCGCTTACTATATGGAAATCAAGGACCTGATCCGCTGGACGCCGGTTTTGGGAATCTGGACGCCGGAAAATGTGGGCGAAGTGAAAAGCTACGGGGCGGAAGCGGTTTTTGGTTTCAACAGGAAATTCGGAAACCATCAGATCCGGTTGAATGCGACATACGGCTATACGGTTTCGGAAGACCAGAAATTGGAGAAGCAATTGGTTTATGTGCCGTATCACAAATCGGCTTCGAATTTGGAATATTCCTGGCGGAAATTCACTTTCAGTTACCAACATTTGTATAACGGGAGCGTTTATATCCTGAACGACCATTCGGACAAACTCGAGGAATATCAGGTTTCGAATGTGGGAATTGATTATGATTTTGGACAAAAGAATACCTGGAGAATCGGTTTCCGGGCTTTAAATATTTGGAACGAAAATTACCAGAGCGTTTCAAAAAGGCCTTTACCTGGTAGCAATTATGTAATGAACTTAACACTTAAATTTTAAAAAAATGAAATTCAGTAAATTGTTTTTAGTCGCTTGTGCAAGCGCATTGTTTTTTGCGTCGTGTTCGGATGACGATGATAATCTTGGCGATAATAAATATGTGCCGCTGGGAAGTTATGACAGCGGGATTTTGGTATTAAACCAAGGTGGATTTGGGCACGGAGATGCCTCACTTTCTTATATTTCCTTTGATTTGGGAACGTTCCAGAATAATATTTTTTCATTGGTCAATGACGGTGCAGATTTGGGCGATACCGGTCAGGATGTCGGCTTTAATGGCGATTTGGCGTATGTTGTTTTGAATGCGTCGAATAAGATTGAGATTGTAAACCGCTATACTTTGGTTTCTGTCGGGACTATTGCTGCCGGACTCGACAATCCAAGATATATTGCATTCTACAACGGAAAAGGATATGTTACAAACTGGGGCGATGGCGGTGTTACAACCGATGATTATGTCGCTGTGATTGATTTATCTTCAAACACTGTGACTGCAAATATTCCGGTTATTGAAGGCCCGGAAAGAATCATCGAAAACGG
>DATHGE010000352.1:0-3748 GCA_035317805.1 Flavobacterium sp.
AAGCGGACCGATTTCGGGCGGAAGATCTGAAATCTCAGGTGTTTTCGACGTAACGGAAACCAAAGATTTAGCGAACGTTTTAAGAGCCGGTAAATTGCCAGCTGCTGCCGAGATCGTACAATCAGAAGTGGTTGGACCATCCTTGGGACAAGAAGCGATCGACCACGGTACGCAATCTGCGCTTGTAGGTCTCTTGATCGTTGCGCTCTGGATGCTCGTTTATTACGGAAAAGCAGGTTGGTTCGCCAACATCGCTTTGCTCGTCAACTTATTGTTCCTTTTCGGAATCCTTGCGAGTTTAGGCGCTGTATTGACATTGCCTGGAATCGCGGGTATCGTATTGACCATGGGAACGGCCGTCGATGCGAATATCATTATCTATGAACGGGCGAAGGAAGAACTGCGTATGGGCAAAACCATCGAGGAAGCGATCAAAGCGTCTTTCGGATGGAAAGGTGCGATGCGTTCGATTGTGGATGCCAACGTAACACACGTCCTGACTGGAGCGGTACTTTTGATCTTCGGAACAGGACCAATCCAGGGATTTGCAACGACCTTATTAATTGGTATCGCAACGTCATTGTTCACTTCGATTTTCATTACGAGAATCCTTTTGGACTGGAGCGTTTCTAAAGGAAATAAATTGACTTTCGTGACCGGTTTCTCTAAAAACTTCTTTACGAACTTCCACTTTGACTTCCTTAAGATTAAAAAATACACTTACGCATTCTCCTTAATTGTATGTATCGTGAGCGTAATCTCATTGGCAACACACGGTTTGGATTATGGTGTTGACTTTAAAGGAGGAAGGACTTTTCAGGTTCGTTTTGAAAAACCGGTTTCTGCTGAAGAAGTGCGCGCGGAATTATTGAAGCCATTTGAAAACAGTGCCGAAGCCAAGATTTTCGGTAAAGACAACCAGTTGAAAATCACCACGAAATTCAAGGTGGAAGAACACGGGACAGATGCCGACCAGGAAGTAAACAAAATCCTTTACGACAAATTGAAGCACCATTTCAGCGCGAGCATGACTTACGATCAATTCGTAAACAGCTATGACGGTAAAAAATTCGGAATCCTCCAGGCTTCTAAAGTCGGACCGACCGTTGCGGATGATATCAAAACCAACTCTTATTGGGCGGTTCTGGGTGCGATGCTTATCGTTGGACTTTATTTGGTAATCTCGTTCAGGAAATGGCAATACTCACTGGGTGCGATCGCAGCCGTTGCGCATGACGTGATATTCGTATTGGGTATCTACTCATTATTGTGGAAATACATGCCATTCGGGATGGAAATCGACCAGCACTTCATCGCGGCGATCCTGACCGTAATCGGTTACTCGATGAACGATACCGTAATCGTATTCGACAGGGTTCGTGAATACCTTGGCGGAAAAGCCAAAGGTAATTTCAACTCGATCGTAAACCAGTCGATCAACTCGACCATGTCAAGAACCATCAATACGTCATTGACGATGATTTTGGTATTGTTGATCATGTTTATCTTCGGCGGAGAATCCATCAGAGGATTCATCTTTGCGATGCTGATCGGTATTATCGTCGGAACCTACTCGTCGCTGTTTATCGCGACACCGGTTTTGGTCGACACGATTTCAGATGCAGAACACAAAAGAATCGAAGACGAGCACAACAGGGCGTAATATTCATTCCATATAAATCAAAACCCGATAGCGATATCGGGTTTTTTTATGCGTCATTGCGAGGAGGAACGACGAAGCAATCTCAGTACTTCATTATTTTCGGGAGCTTTTTCCCGCTTTGCGTTCCAATCTTTTGTTCCGCTGTGCTCCACAAAAGGATTTACACTGCAATCGGGGCTAGACAGAACGTCAATGATGGTTGTCATTGCGAGCCTGGCGGAGCAATCTCCCGATGAACCCAAGTAATGCATCAAAAGATTGCTTCGTCGTTCCCCTCCCAATGACGGTTCTCCGAATCGACGTGGCAAAAGCCACACTCGTTCAATTAACCACCAATGCCTAGCCCTGATGGAAGCGGCATCCTTTTGTGGAGCACAGCGGAACAAAAGATACAGCGGACAGCAGGAAAATTGCTCCCAATAAAAAAGCCGCTGACAAAACGTCAACGGCTTTAATTATCAATTGTAAATTATCAATTAACTACAACTGGTTTTTCCGCGGCCCACATGAAATAAAACCCAAGCAGGATAAAAGGGATGCTGAGCCATTGCCCGGTGGAGAACAATCCGAGGGCGCTCTCGAAACCGCCCTGGCTTTCCTTTACATACTCGACGACAAAGCGCACCGACCAAAGCAATACGAGGAACAGGCCGAAAAGATAGCCTTGTTTTTCCCTGACGTTTGTTTTCCAATATAGGAAGAACAGGATCGCAAATACGAATACATAGCAGAACGCCTCATACAACTGTGCCGGGTGCCTTGACGGAACCTGCTGTAATATTTCGGCATATTTAGGATCGGTTGCAATCGCGTGGTAGGATTCTTTGGCATTGCTCAATTTAGTAGCCAATACGGCTTCGCGCGGAGAGAAACGGTCACGCACGAATTGGATTCCCAAAGGTGAGTCGGTCACTTTTCCCACAATCTCCGAATTGAAGAAATTTCCCAATCTGACAAAGATAGCGCCACTCGCCACCGGAATGACCACACGGTCCAATACCCAAAGCATCGGTCTTTTCATCACCTTTTTGCTGAAATAATACATTGCGATGATGATCGCAATTGCCGCGCCGTGGCTGGCCAATCCCTGGAATCCGGTAAATTCAAACTTAGGCGAGAATTTAAACGGCAGCAGGATTTCACCCAGATTGTGGCTGTAATATTCCCAGTCGTAAAAAAAAACATGTCCGAGCCTTGCGCCCAGAAGTGTCGATAGAACGGTCCATATAAAAAGAGAGTCCAGTTTGTCAAGCGGTTCATTCTCCCGTTCAAAAATATGCTTCATGATGAACCATCCCAAACCGAAAGCGATCACAAACATGAGGCTGTAATATCTGATAACGAAGAAACCAAGGTCGATTCCTTCTGTAGGGTTCCAAACAATACTTAAGGCGTGTGTCATTATATAGAAGTTAGATATGGTAAAAATAAAGATATAAATTAAATTTTATTGCTAAAATTCGTTAATGTTTGTGGCCGCAGTCTTTTCCGGGAACGGGATCGTAGCCGCTTTTTCCCCACGGGTGGCAGCTCAGGATTCTTTTGGCCGCAAGATAACTTCCGTAAAACAGGCCGTGCACTTTTAACGCTTCCAAAGCATAGGAAGAGCACGTAGGCTCAAACCGGCAGGCCGATGGCAGAAAAGGGGAGATGGCCGTTTGGTAAATCCGGATCAGCAGTACAAACGGCGATATGAGGATTTTCCTGAGGTTCAATTTAATAGGTGAATAAGGTTCCGTCTTTGCCGTCCTTCAATTGGATGCCCAACGCCGTCAACTGGTCACGGATCTGGTCCGACATCGCAAAGTCTTTATTGGCACGCGCCTCATTTCGCATATTGATCAGCATGTTGACCATGCCTTCGAGTTTGTCGTTGTTGTCTGCGAGGACTTTCTGGTCTTTTAATCCCAAAACGTCAAATACGAAACTGCGCATCAATTTTACAAAAGTATCGCGGTCGCTGCTGTTCAACGTAGCCGATTCATGCGTCATCAGGTTTACAAAACGCACGCCTTCAAACAACTGCGCAATCAGGATCGGCGTATTGAAATCGTCGTTCATGGCTTCATAGCAGGCATTTTTCCA
>DATHGE010000353.1:0-4594 GCA_035317805.1 Flavobacterium sp.
CTTGATGAAAGGCGTGATGTTGACAGCGTGCAATGCGGATGTTTTTGCGCCCGAATCGACGCGCGCCTTGATGGCAGGGATTCCTAAATCGGGAAATGAAAACCATTCTTCGCTTCCGAGTATGACTTTGTTTTGCATTGATTGATGATTTAAGCGCCGAAAGTAATTATTTTTCGACAGCATTCATGGGAATTAACAGTAATTTAATGTTGCGAAAGTCGCTGAGTGGATGAGGCACTGATCCCGAAGCTTCGGGACTATGTTTTTGGAGTGTGTTGAAAATAATACGCATAAAAAAACCTGCCGTTGCGGGCAGGTCTTATAATTATTAGAAAAACTTAATTCGTCGGTTTTTCTTCTTTTATGATCTTAACAGTGAGCTCTTGTGAAGTTTCATCTTCCAGATCCATAAAGATTTCATCTCCCGAACCGATTTTGGAAGTGATGATTTCTTCCGCAAGGGTATCTTCAACGTACTTCTGGATGGCTCTTTTCAATGGCCTTGCTCCAAACTGGCGGTCGAAGCCTTTTTCAGCGATAAACGCCTTGGCACGGTCAGAAAGGGTAAGGTTGTAACCCAATTCCTGGATTCTTCCATAGAGTTTTTTCAATTCAATTTCGATAATCAGGTCGATGTGCTCTTTTTCCAATGCATTGAAGACAATCACGTCATCAATCCTGTTGAGGAATTCAGGGGCGAAGGTTTTTTTCAAGGCGTTCTCGATGATGCTTTTCGAATTGTCATCGGCTTGCAAAACTTTTGCTGCCGTTCCGAAACCAACGCCCTGACCGAAGTCTTTAAGCTGTCTCGCACCGACATTTGACGTCATGATGATTATCGTATTCTTGAAATCGATTTTGCGTCCCAAACTGTCTGTCAGGTAACCGTCGTCCAAAACCTGCAACAGCATGTTGAAAACATCCGGATGCGCCTTTTCGATCTCGTCTAACAGAACCACACAATAGGGTTTTCTTCTTACTTTTTCAGTCAATTGTCCGCCTTCTTCATAACCGACATATCCCGGAGGCGCGCCGACTAATCTCGAAATCGCAAATTTTTCCATGTACTCGCTCATGTCGATACGGATCAGGGCATCTTCAGAATCGAATAATTCTTTCGCAAGGACTTTTGCTAATTGTGTCTTTCCGACACCGGTTTGCCCGAGGAAAATAAACGACCCGATAGGGCGGTTCGGATCTTTCAATCCTGCGCGGTTCCTTTGGATGGAGCGTGCGATTTTCAAGACGGCTTCCTTTTGCCCGATCACTTTGTTTTCAATCAGTTCGGGCAGCTTGGATAACTTGTTGCTTTCGGTCTGGGCAATTCTGTTGACAGGAATTCCGGTCATCATCGAAACCACATCGGCTACATTATCTTCTGTCACCTGAATTCTGTTCGATTTGGAATCTTCTTCCCATTGTTCCTGCGCAATCGCCAAATCCTTTTCGATGCGTTTTTCATCATCACGCAATTTGGCAGCTTCCTCATATTTCTGTTTTTTGACAACGGAGTTTTTGAGTTCGCGTACTTCTTCCAATTGGCGTTCGAGGTCTAAAATCTGTTTAGGAACTTCAATATTGGTGATGTGAACGCGTGAGCCGGCCTCATCCAAAGCATCAATCGCTTTGTCAGGAAGGAAACGCTCAGACATATACCTGTTGGTCAATTTTACACAGGCTTCAATCGCTTCCTGCGTATAAGTGACGTTGTGGTGGTCTTCGTATTTATTTTTGATATTGTTGAGGATCGTAATTGTTTCCTCAACAGATGTCGGTTCTACGATAATCTTCTGGAAACGTCTTTCGAGCGCGCCATCTTTCTCAATATATTGTCGGTATTCATCTAAAGTCGTTGCACCGATACATTGGATTTCGCCCCTGGCCAATGCCGGTTTGAACATATTGGAAGCGTCAAGCGAACCTGTCGCGCCGCCGGCTCCAACAATGGTGTGGATTTCATCAATAAAAAGAATGATGTCGTCGTTTTTCTCGAGCTCGTTCATCACCGCTTTCATTCTTTCCTCAAACTGCCCGCGGTATTTGGTCCCGGCTACTAAACTGGCCAAATCCAAAGTCACGACGCGTTTGTTGAAAAGGATGCGCGATACTTTTTTCTGTATGATTCTTAAGGCAAGACCTTCGGCAATGGCAGATTTACCAACTCCGGGTTCACCGATTAAAAGCGGATTGTTTTTTTTGCGTCGGCTTAAGATTTGCGAAACCCTTTCGATTTCTTTTTCGCGGCCAACCACAGGGTCTAATTTTCCCTCTTCGGCAAGTTCGGTCAGATCGCGTCCGAAATTATCCAGCACCGGAGTTTTGGATTTCTTATTCGATTTGTTAGCCGGATTATTGAAATTGCCTTCTTTCAGGCTCTCGTCCTGGTTAGAATCCTCGTTGAAAGACTCATTTTTAGGGAGATTTTCTAAGAAATTATCTTCGTTTGGCGTCATATTCAAATATTGTTCTTTGGCTGTGTCGTAGTCGATTTTCAACTTATTCAACAGCTTGGTTGTTGGATCGTTCTCATTTCTTAAAATGCATAATAACAAATGTGCTGTGCTTATTGAAGTGCTCTGGAATACTTTTGCTTCCAGGAAAGTTGTTTTTAAGGCACGTTCGGCCTGACGTGTTAAATGCAGGTTTTTCTTTTCGTTACTTACGGTAACATTAGGGTTTGCAGGACTTAAAATTTCTACTTTTCTTCTTAAATGTTCGAGGTCTACAGACAAGTTGTTCAGAATCGTAATTGCTTTACCGTTTCCATCCCGCAAAATTCCCAACATCAGATGCTCTGTTCCAATGAAGTCGTGACCCAAACGAAGGGCTTCTTCTTTACTGTAAGTGATTACATCTTTGACTCTTGGTGAAAAATTATCATCCATAATTATATAATTGGGTGTAGTAAATTTAGTGAATTGCCCCGGCTTTTGCAAAAACCATTCCTGACATATTGTGCTGTCAGGCTAAGTGACAAAAAAAACTTCAATATCACAGTTAAATATTTATTAACTTATTAACGGAAATTTAAAGCCATTTTGTTAATAAATCAAAGTAAATTTCTGTTAATTCATATACGAAAAAAGTTTGGGAAAGGTTATATTAGCGGGATTTTTTAATTAGAATAATTTTTAAAATAACTATATAATATGTCTGACGGAGAAAAGTTAATTCCTATTAACATTGAGGACGAAATGAAATCAGCTTACATCGATTATTCGATGTCAGTTATTGTGTCAAGAGCACTGCCTGATGTGCGTGATGGCCTGAAGCCTGTACACAGAAGGGTACTTTACGGAATGTATGATTTAGGAGTTTTTTCAAACAAGGCCCACAAAAAATCCGCGAGAATTGTCGGGGAAGTTTTGGGTAAATACCACCCGCACGGTGATACATCGGTGTATGATGCCATGGTTCGTATGGCGCAGGAGTGGAGTTTGCGTTATATGTTAATAGACGGTCAGGGTAACTTTGGATCCGTAGACGGCGACAGTCCGGCTGCGATGCGTTATACCGAAGCCAGGATGAAAAAGATGGCAGAGGACATTATGGCAGACATCGACAAAGAGACAGTTGATTTCCAACTCAACTTTGACGATACGTTATATGAGCCGAAAGTAATGCCGACACGCGTACCGAATCTTCTCATTAACGGAGCATCGGGAATTGCAGTCGGAATGGCGACCAATATGGCGCCGCATAATCTGACAGAAGTGGTCGATGGTACTTTGGCCTATATCGACAACAATGATATCGAAATCGACGAACTCATGCACCATATCAAAGCGCCGGATTTTCCAACAGGCGGCGTAATCTATGGCTATGAAGGTGTTCGTGAAGCATTCAAAACCGGCCGCGGACGTATTGTCATGCGTGCGAAAGTGAGTTTTGAAGAAGTTGACGGTCGCGAATCGATCATCGTTTCCGAAATTCCATATCAGGTCAACAAAGCGGATATGATCAAGAAAACCGCCGATCTGGTCAATGATAAAAAAATAGAAGGCATCGCCAACATCCGCGACGAATCGGACAGGAACGGTATGCGTATCGTTTACATCCTGAAACGCGACGCAGTGCCGAATGTGGTTTTGAATACCTTATATAAATTCACGCAATTGCAGTCGTCTTTCAGTGTGAACAACATCGCATTGGTCAAAGGCCGTCCGCAGATGCTCAACCTCAAAGACCTGATCCATTATTTTGTGGAACACCGCCATGATGTGGTTGTGAGAAGGACACAGTTCGATTTGCGCAAAGCGAAAGAACGCGCGCACATCTTAGAAGGTCTGATCATCGCTTCCGATAATATCGACGAAGTGATCGCTTTGATCCGTGGTTCGAAAAATACCGACGAAGCACGTGAGAAACTGATGGAGCGTTTCAAATTGTCCGACATCCAATCGCGTGCCATAGTAGAAATGCGTCTGCGCCAACTGACCGGACTGGAGCAAGACAAATTGCGCGCAGAATACGACGAGATTATGAAAACGATCGAGCATCTGGAAGCGTTATTGGCAAGCAAAGAGCTCAGGATGCAACTGATCAAAGACGAATTGGTCGAAATCCGCGACAAGTATGGAGATGAACGCCGTTC
>DATHGE010000354.1:0-3403 GCA_035317805.1 Flavobacterium sp.
CTGTCTTAACTTTTGGGCGCTCTTCGGTTACTTCGTCCTGAAAACCGACTAGAAAATTAACTGAAATAGACGGCGACCCGTTATCTTCAACGATACACTGATCTTGATGTTCGATTTCGGTAATTTTCCGTTTCTTGACGCTACCCACAATTTTCGATTTGTGGCTCACCGGTATGTGAAAGATGCCTGTCTTGCCGATGTAGCTTTCGAAGTTTTTACTGTCGCAATAATCATAAACGCTTACAAGTTTTTCGACATCGATAAGGTTCCGGTTGCCATCATCGACCGTTACGATGACGTAGCTGCCCAAATTGAAGTCAACGCCAATTATCTTTCCGTTTACATTTCGCGCCTTATCATCGCTTTTAAACGTGCCGACCTTGCCGACATTTTGCATGTAATCCAGCAGCGTGGTTGTTTCTCCGGATTGGGCTGTCCTAATTTCCATAAGTCTTTTGATTTTAGAATTTTTTACACAGTTCTCCGAACAATAGAATGGTGGAGTATATGAAACTACATCTTCCAGCTTTAGCCGCCTTTTAAAACGGTTTTTGCAATAGTTGCAATGGGTTAAATTGATGCTTTCAATTTCTTCGGGAGTTGGACTAAAGTGATTCGGTTTCATATAAGCGATTTATTTTTAAATAATTCTTTACAATTTTTTGCCAAGCTTTCATATCTTCAACATGGCCTTTTGTATATTCTAATCCGTTTGGGCAAATGCAAATAAACTCAATTATCGGGATAACCGGCTTATAACCGCCGCTAACCGCAATGGCTGGTTTTTCGGTAATTGGAAATTCTGTTTTCATAAGTTCGTTTTGTTGTTTCGGAGAATACTATTTTCAAAAGTCGCCACTGCGGTTAGCGGTTACTCGTTAGCGGTCAGTTTATGAAAACCGCTGCTGAAATTGAGCAATGAAAGGAATGGTTTCAAATAGAAACTGATCTTTTGAAATTTCATCCCAATTTCCTGTAATGTGATGAGCGGTCGGGTTGGCGTGGAAAAATTCTGAATCGTGTACATATAATTCGATACCATGCGCACCTTTTTCGTCTGTTTTTTCGCATTTGAAATAATATATGCCAGGAGGAAATGATTGATGGTGTTCAAAAATTCTTTTATAATATTTTGACGCTTCTAATAAAACCGAACCGCTAACCGGCGGTTGGCGCAATTGCTTATTTTTCTTAACTTCACTCATAATTTCACGTATTAAATTTGTTGGTTGCGGAAAAATCTCGGTTCGCTGGCTCCGCAACTTCGCCAACCGCTTCGACGTTACCGGCAATGCTAATCGACGCGTTGAAAATGCCGGTTGAAAGCATAAATAACAGCATCACGAACTTTTTTTGGTTGGTTTGATTTTTTCTGCTCAATCAATTCAAATTCTTTAATGATATTAATTCCGGCTAAAATGTCGGTTTTACGACCACCGTACATTCCGGCATCTGCGAACATTGAAAACGCTGAAAGCATAGTTATCATTCTGCCTACTTTATCTGAACTTTGTCGCTTTGAGACTTGATAATATCCAACGCCATTCACAGTAATATCAGCGGCTTTCTTTTGAACGATTACAATATTTTGTTTCTGAGCGGCTAATATTGCAGCTAAGAGCACAGACTTTCCTGAATTATCGGCGCCAATTATTCCAATACGAGCACTGCCGGTAACCGCGGCTTTGTCGAGATCGCTGGTTTTGTTTTCGTCGGAGAGTACTCCGGTAGTTGGTAATTTTTCCATCGTTTTACGTTTTTTGGTTATTGGCCGCGACCGTCGCAAAGCCGTCACTCGTTATAAGCTAACCAGCCTCGCGGAAATCCGGATCGTAAATAATTGCAGAATTTCCATTGCGTACACATTCCGTGTAGTTATAAAGACATTCCGGTTTTTTGGGTTGATTTTGTCGTATTTTCCAACATTTTATTTGCAGTCGCAATGACATCTTCCATATACTTTTTTTTATAATTATTCAAAGGGTCCCCAGCCTGCGGAAGCATTCTCGTATGCTCATCAATCATCACTTGCAGACCTGCGCTCAAAGCCTCGTTTTTAGTATCAAATTTCAATTGCTCGCTATACGGATCAGCACCGCAAGCAAAACCAAAAGAATAGATTAGACCATAGTGCCAATTATCGCCGAGCTTTTCTAAAGTGATGGTATTTATAATGCAGCGGTCACCTTTTACACTGATTTCGACAGATTCTCTAATTCTTTCAGTTAATTTTTCCTTCATAGTTTGTCGAGAAAAATGGAACTATCGTCAGTTCTTTGTTTATGAACAGCTGAGGGTGTTGTTCAATGAAAATAAATGCAGAACTCCAGCAGGAAAATACATTTGCCTTGTCGTAGAATTTAATTTCATTAAATTGATAATGTAAATCGATATTTGGCGGGAACCCGGTTGCTGTTGCAACGACTTCAAGAATTTTGTAGTTCATAGCTTATTAGTATTGTTACCGTATAACATCTCCTTCAAAACCTTTTCGACATCAGTTTCCTCTTCTTTGAGATTTTTGTATAATTCCGGTTCGTGTTTTTCAAGGCACTTTGCGCACCACCAGATTCCGTCTTGTCCTATCGGGTTTACTCTTAATAATGGAGCATCGAAAACAGAAGTTCCACAATTTTTACATTTTATTGACATTTTTCGCTTTTTGAGATTGTAGATGATAACTATGTGATTGTGGATTTAATAATTTTTCAATCTTGTTCTGTTTATATTGGATGATGCGGTTTAACCGTACAATGTCTTTTTTCTGCTCCAAATATTGATCTACGACATACAGGATGACGCTGGGAGCCGTCTTAAGTTTTTGCTCCGTTGCAACGAGCTCCAATTGCTCACGTTGGCGGTCGGTAAAGCTTCGAATATAGGTGCCGTTTTTAATCATGTTATTGAAATGTAGATTTTTTAAGGTTTGAAGCTATCAAAAGTCGACAAGGTCGCTTACAAGAATCTCTAGCGCCGAGGCTAATTCGCTCAACTCGCCGAGCTCAATTTTTAACCAGGGCTTGTCCGGGTTAATTCCGAGATCTTTAATTTCATGGCGCTTGAAATTTGGCTTTAAATACTGGAAAATTGTTTCGCTTTCAGGCATGATTTATTAGACATTTATTAGACATTACCACTCCATGTGATCCGGCAGGCCGTAGGTTTCGAAATATTCTTTAATTTCGGATTGCTCTACATACTTGGCACGAATGATCTGCTGCAAGTTCCTGCCGATATTTTCGGGGTAATTTTTCCGGGTCTCAAATATTATCAGGTTGATTCTCCTGATAACAGTATCTTCTGCTAACGGGCGGCACAATTTTACCAGATTTGTTTTGCTAATTGAATAGGGAACTTTGGTTTTTTTGTTGTCTGGATTCATTCTGATAATATTTGATAACCG
>DATHGE010000355.1:0-2870 GCA_035317805.1 Flavobacterium sp.
ATACAATTCGTTCGCAATCCGCATATATAATGGAATGTCGAGCGAGTTGTGGTGCGTTACAAACGGACGCGCCGCCGCTCCGCCCGGAATGGGTTGCAACACCGGGGTTTCCACTTCAAGATAGCCTTTGTCGTTGAAGAAGCTACGCATCGCATTGAACAATTTGGTCCTTTTGATGAACGTTTCCTTCACATGGTCGTTTACGGTTAAATCGACATAACGCCTTCTGTACCTTTGTTCGGGATCGGAAAACGCATCGTGGATCTTTCCATCGGCATCGGTCTTTACGATAGGAAGCGGTTTGAGTGCTTTAGCCAAAACGGTCAATCCGTAAATGTGTATGGAGATTTCGCCGACCTGAGTCTTGAAAACCGTACCGCGCACACCGATAAAATCACCGATATCAAGCAGTTTCTTAAATACGACATTGTACATCGTTTTCTCCTCGTCATTCGAAATATCGTCGCGCGAAACATATACCTGTATGCGGCCTTCGGCATCCTTGAGTTCGGCGAAAGACGCTTTCCCCATGACCCGGCGCGACATCATACGGCCTGCGAGCACGACTTCCTTACCGTCGAACTTCTCAAAGTTTTCGAGGATTTCGGTCGTGTAGGCCGTGGTTGTGAATTCGGCGGCAGGATAAGGTTCGATCCCTAAATTGCGCAATTCTGTGAGTGCTTCGCGTCGGAGTATTTCCTGTTCGGATAATGCCATGGTGAGGTGAATTTTAAGAGCGCAAAGATACCGATAAGTTTCAAAGTTACAAAGTGGCAAAGGGTCAAAATTGCGGCGCTTAAATTCCGAAGTTTTAAAGGTTGGACCACTTCGGCTGAAATTATTATATTTGGATGAATTAATCCTTAAAATTCCCGATCATGAAAATGCGACTTTATCTGTTAGCGGTTTTGGCTTCGATGGCTTTGACAAGCTGCCAGATTACCGAAAATATTTACCTGGAAGAAGACGGCAGCGGCAAGATCGCTTTTGATGTCGATGCTTCGGAACTGATGGGTATCGCGGGCGATAAGGTTGCGGAAACCGGCCAGATGCAGGACATCGATTCGACATTCACCTTCAAACAGATCTTCGAGCAGAAAAAAGACAGCATTGCCAAATTACCTGCGGCGGAACAGGCGCGTCTCAAAAAACTCGAGGACCTGTCGGTTAACATGAAGATGAATGCCGCTTCCAAAGAATTCAGGATGTCTGTCTTCAGGGATTTTAAGAAAGCCACCGATTTGCAGGATATGATGGAAGCGATGAAATCGATTAAGGATTTGGAGAAAGCGCCTTCGACCCCGGAGAATCCGTTTGGCAATATGATGAATGGCAGCAGCAACACCGACCTCAAATATTCGTTTGACGGCAAAACCTTTAAGCGTACCGCAAAAATCATCGACCCGAAACTCCAGGAACAATTGAAAGACTCCACCGGGATGATGAAGATGATGTTTGCCGGATCAAACTACACGATGAAATATCATTTTCCGAGAAAGGTCAAATCGGTTTCCAACCCGAATGCGCTTTTCAGCGCCGACAGGAAAACGGTCACGATTCCGTATTCGCTTTCCGAATATATAGAGCAACCGGATAAAATGAGTGTTGAAGTGATTCTGGAAAAATAATTTAAGATTTCGCTGTATTTTTTGTGTTTCAAACCTTCGTATCTTTGTGCGCAACTTTGCATTTCGGAAAAATGAATAAAATCATACAGCTACAGGATTTAGGCTTGAAAGATTACAAGGAAACCTGGGCATACCAGGAATCGCTTTTCGATGGGATTGTCAACCTGAAAATCAGGAACAGGAGGGAAGCGCTCAATTTGGAAACCCCGAATTATTTCCTGTTTGTTGAGCATCCGCATGTATATACTTTAGGCAAAAGCGGTGATTTCGACAATTTGCTCATCAGTGAAAAACAATTGGCGGAAAAAGGCGCGACCTTCTACAAAGTGAACCGTGGCGGCGACATTACGTATCACGGGCCCGGACAGATTGTGGGTTACCCGATCCTCGATCTCGACAATTTTTTTACAGACATCCATAAATACCTGCGTTTTCTGGAGGAAGTGATCATCTTGACTTTGGCCGATTACGGTATCAGATCTTCAAGAAGCGAGGGCGAAACCGGAGTCTGGCTCGATGTCGGGACACCGTTTGCCAGGAAAATCTGTGCGATGGGCGTTCGTGCCTCGCGTTGGGTCACGATGCACGGATTTGCGCTGAATGTAAATGTTGACCTGGGATATTTCGACAATATGATTCCGTGCGGGATCCGCGGGAAAGCCGTAACTTCCTTAAACGTCGAGCTTGGTGTTGATCAAGTTGATATCAAAGAAGTGAAGCAAAGAATCAAGACTCATTTCACGGCGTTATTTGAAGCCGAATTCCGGGAAAGCTCAGATCTTCCTCAAAACCCAGTTCCAGTTGCTCCTCAGGCAATAACCTAAAAGTCATGCGGTGGTATTTCGTCGTTCCGTATTTGCGGATGGCCTCGCGGTGCTCCAAAGTCGGATAGCCTTTATTCTGTTTCCAATTGTACATTGGGAATTCCTCATGAATCATTTCCATATAAGCGTCGCGGTAGGTTTTTGCGAGTACCGATGCGGCGGCGATGCTTTTGTATTTCGCGTCGCCCTGGATGATACAGCTGTGCGGGATGTTGTTGACGGGTTTGAAACGATTGCCGTCTACAATAATATACTCCGGTATGGTGTGGAGTTTTAATATGGATTCCTGCATGGCCTTTATTGAGGCATTGAGGATGTTGATTTCATCGATAACCAAAGGATCCAGATGGGTCACTGCAAAACACATTGCCTGCGCTTCGATAATTGGTTTGAGGAAGGAGCGGTGCTTTTCTGAGAG